>DASWMB010000001.1:0-1864 GCA_036399955.1 Allosphingosinicella sp.
TCTCGGCGCTGCTCCGCGAGGCGAGCGGCGCCGCCAAGATCAACTACGAGGTGCACGGCAACACCATCCCCCACCTCCACATGCACTTCTTCCCGCGTTATCGCGGCGACCCGTTCGAGCGCGGCCCGATCGACCCGCGCCGCCCCGGCACCCCGGAAGACGCCCGCCGCCACCGCTCGATCCGCCTCCGCCTCATGGAAGCGCTGGCCGATCCGCCCGGCCGAGAGGAATAGAGCGACGGCCGGTCGATATCGGTGTACAAGCACGGCATCGACGGCCGACTCCGCCTCCGCCGACTGGGAGACATCGGGCTCCCGCGGGACGGGAATGTTCAGATGCCACGTTATTTTTTCCACATCCACGACGGCGTCGGCAACCACGACACCGAAGGCACCGAGCTCAAGGACCTGGCGACGGCGAAGTGCGAGGGCGTGAAGCTCGCCGGCCGCGCGATCTGCGACGACGCCGCGACCTTCTGGGACCGCCGCGAATGGAGCCTCACCGTCACCGACGAGACCGGCCTCGTCCTCTATTCCCTGAACTTCCTCGGCGTCGAGGCCCCCGCCGCCGCCCGCCTGCTCCCGCCCCAGATCGTGCAGATCATCACCTAGCGCCGCATCTCCGAAGCGCTTCCCCCTGCAAACCACTTCTTAAGCCGACGTCCGCTAGAGGGACCGCGGGGGGGAACCATGAAGCTCGGTACGAACCAGACGGCGATGAGGGCGGCGCACTGGCCCGCCGCAGCGCGAACGCCTGCCTCGAGCGTCAACCGGCGGCGCGCGGCGCGCACGCCGCTGTCGCTGCTCGCCCGGATGCAGACGCTGCACGGCACCCGCACCGTCCGGCTTTGCGACGTCTCCAGTTGCGGATCGAAGGTCGAAGGCGCGCCGCCGGACGTCAAGCCCGGCAGCGAGGCGATCCTGAAATGTCACGAGCTGGACGTCTTCGCGACGGTCCACTGGGCGCGCGGCGACACATGCGGGATCAGGTTCAACGCGCCCGTCCACGACGCCGTCATCCGCGCGCTCGAGCTCATGTCCGAGCAGCTCCGGCTCCAGCCCGAAGACGTCGCTTCCTCCTGATCGTCCGAAGCCAGCCGCGCACCCGCCAGGAGACCGGCAACCTCGCCCTCTAAAGCCGCCGCACCCGCGGCTCCGCCCGCGGCGCCGTCAGCTCGCTCACCGCCCACACCAGAGCGTCGGCCCGGTCCGGCGACCCGCCCGGCCCCTCATAGTCGCCGCCCGCCTTCAGCCCCGCCAATAATCGCCGCTCAGAAGCACGGCAGAGGACGCCGACGAAAGCACCGCCGCCTTCTGCCTCACTCCGTCTCCCGCTCCGCCCCGTCGAGCGCCCTTCGCGCCTTCTCCCGCGCCGCCTTCTCGGCCTCCTTCTCCGCCTTGCTCCGCCCGAACTTCGCCCGGTTCCCGGCCGCCCGAGCCGCGCTATCCGCCCGCCCCTTCGCCTTCCGCGCCTGGCGCAGGTTTATGATGTCGGCCATGCTGCCCTCATACTCCCGCAGCCGTCACTGGGACCGTCACTCCTCACTGTCTTGCCCCCCGGCGTCGAGCCAGTCCTCGCAGCGAAGGCCGTCGACGCGGCGGAACTCGCCCAGATTGCCGGTGACGAGCGCCAGCCCGCGGCTCCGCGCGTGGCCGGCGATGAGGACGTCGTAGGCGCCGATCGGCGTCCCCTTCCGCTCGAGCTCGGCGCGGATCTCGGCGGCATGTCCCGCGGCTTCCTCGTCGAACGGCAACACCTCGAGCCGCCCGGCAAAGTCCTCCACAGCCCGCCGGTTCTCGGCAGCCCGCGCCGATTTCGCCGCGCCGTGGAGCAGTTCGGTCAGGACCACGGTCGAGATGCACAG
>DASWMB010000002.1:0-12990 GCA_036399955.1 Allosphingosinicella sp.
CGCCGACGCGCCGCAGCCGGACCCCGAGGAGCTGCGCGCCACCCGCTACTCGCGCGGCACCGTCTCCTGGCTGACACAGGCGGACGTGCCCGAGGATCTGCGCCGCCGCAGCTTCACGACCGCGACCACGATCGGGATCGACGTCGATGCCGAGGGGCGGATCACCGGCTGCCGCGTGCTGGCGCCGAGCAGCGAGCCGCGGCTCGACCGGATCGCCTGCGAGCGCGCCCGCGGGGTCGGCGAGGCCGTTCCCGTCCGCATCGCCCCCGGCCGGCCCGTCGCCAGCCGCTACACGATCGCCATCGGCTGGCAGAGCATCCGCCCCGGGCTCGACACCAACGGCTTCTACCCGCCGGCGCCGATGGCCCCTCCCCCGCCCGCGCCGCCGGCGCCGAGCACGCGGCCGGGGGAGCCGCGGCTCTTCTGGTCCGGCGAGGTCGTCGCCGCCGCACTGCCGCCGATCCAGCAACTTTTCCCCGCGACCGCGCGCCGGGCCGAGGGGACGGTGACGCTGGACCTCGATTATACGGCCGCGGAGGGGATCGGCGGCTGCACCGTCGCGATTCCCTCCGGCGATGCCGCGCTCGACGTGGCCGCCTGCGAGATCGCGCGCAGGCTCGACCTGCGCTACGTCGAGCCCTGCGTCGACTGCCGACGGAGCGGCGTGCTGCCCGTCCAGGTCGTCTGGCGGCGGAGCGGGGGCAGCCATGTCCGCCTGCCGCTGATCCCCAGCTGGTCCCCGCCAACGGCGCAGCAGCCGCGCGACCCAGCCGACACCCGCACCGGCCACCGCCTCGCCGACTTCCGGGCAGAGGCGATCCGCTTCACCGCCGCCGACTTCGCCGGGGTGCGCGATCGCACCCTCCGCCGGCCGTTCCTGTTCGTCGAGCTCCAGGTCGGGCGCGACGGCCGGGCGACGGCCTGCACCCTGCAGGGATCGAGCGGCAATGCCGCGGTGGACGAGCGGATCTGCCGGCTGATCCTGCGGCGCACCCTGCCGGTTCGCACCGACGTCTTCGGCGATCCGGCGGGAGGCTTTCAGTCAATCGCGGTCAATCTCGCCGCAGTCGGCCCGACGCGATGAAGGAAGGAGGACCCCCGATGCGCCTGCTCACGCTGTGCCTGACTTCCGCAGCCGCCATGCTCGCACCGGAGGCGGCGGCGGCCCAGCCGCCGCGCGCCGCGGGCGCCGAGACGGACTGGCTCAGCACTGTGATGGTCGTCCGGCTGCGTGACGAGTTCCTCGGCCGCCCAGCGGACGCCCGACGAGACGCGCCTCATCCGCAGAGCTGGGCGATGTTCCCGCACCGGATATTGCTTCCCGAGCCGTTCCGCTCGCGCGCGCTCGACCATGACAGCTTCGTCGTGATCGATCTCGATCCGGCCGGCCATGCCGCCGCTTGCCGCCCGCTGCGGCCGAGCCGCGAGCCCCGCCTCGACGCGGCCGCCTGCGCCACGATGATGATCCCGGGCTATTTCTCGGCCAGCCTGGTCCCGCCCCGCGAGCCGATGAGCGGCAGCTGGGTCTTCGCCGTCATTTTCGAAACCATGACCGGCGCCGAGGCGCGGCGGCGGGCGGCGGCGCCGCAGACGCTCATCTCGCCCGCTCCGCCGCCGGCGCAGCCGCCGCGCTGAGGGAAGCGACGATGCGCCTCCGCCACCTCTTCGCTTTTGCCGCCGCGCTCGGGCCGTGCGCCGAACCCGCTGCCGCGCAGCAGCGGAGCCGGCCCGCCTCACCCGACAGCTGGCGGCACAGCGCCTGGGCGTGCCGGGGCGCGGTGCGGCCGCTGGAGGGCACCTCGGCGGGGACGCCCCTCGCCGGCTCCTCGGAGCGCAACTGCGCCGACGAGCAGGTGAGCGAGCTGATCCGCGCGGACGATGTCCCCGCCGAGCTCCGCCGCCGCCGCTCCCGGGCAAGCAGCACGATCGAGCTGGACGTGTCCCCCGCCGGAACCGCCACCGCCTGCACCGTCACGCGCGCCAGCGGCGAGCCGCGGCTCGACCGCCTCGCCTGCAGCCTCGTCTCGAGCCGTGCGCGGTTCCGCCCGCTCTACGCCGCGCCGGGGCGGCCGATCGCCGCGCGGCACGATATCACCGCCGAATGGGAGGTCACCGACGCGCCGCCGCCGGTGATGTTCTACGCCCCGCCGATGCCCGTGCAGACGCCGGTGGTCGACTACACAAGGCGCGCATGGCCCCGCCTCGACTGGTGGGGTCCGGTCGATCTGGTGGCGCTGCCGCGCATCCAGGAGAGCTATCCGGCCGGAGCGCCGCGCGGCGGCGTCGTGGGCGTCGACCTGCTCGTGCGGGCGGCGACGGGCATCGAATCCTGCCAGGTGGGCGTCTCTTCCGGAAACCGCGCGCTGGACGAGGCCGCCTGCAGCGTCGCCCGCACCGTCGAGCTCCGCTACTCGCGGCCGTGCGAGCGCTGCCTCGACGCCAGCGTGCCGCTGCAGGTGGTGTGGAAGCGCGAGGGCGGCAGCCATATCCGTTTCCCGCTGCCGTTCCCGCGCCTCAGCCCGGCGCCGCCGATGGACCCGGCCGATACCAGGCGCCCCGATGCCCGCCGGCCGCTGCCGGAGGCGCTGCCCTATGTGATCAGCGTCCGCGACTACCGCCGCATCGCCGACCGCACGATGACCGACCGGCGCTTCGTCGCCGAGCTCGCGATCGACGCGGAGGGACGGCCGACCTCCTGCAGGACGCGGCGCTCGACCGGCAATCAGGCGATCGACGCGCGAAGCTGCGAGATCATCCTGCGCCGCGCCCGCTACCGGCCGCAGACCGACGTCTTCGGCGACCCGGCGCCGACGCCGTCCCGCGCGCACCGCATGGACCTGCCCCGCTCGATTAGGCGGCGGCGACGGTCTGCTCGATGACGCCGAAGATCGGGTGGCCGCGCTCGTCGTCCATCCAGATGCGGACGCTGTCGCCATGGCGCAGGAACGGCGTCGCCGCCGCGCCGTCGAGGATCGTCTCGACGGTCCTCACCTCCGCGATGCAGCTGTAGCCGAGGCCGCCCGCGGCGATCGGCCGCCCCGGGCCGCCGCCCTCGTCGCGGTTCGAGACGGTGCCGGAACCGACGATCGAGCCGGCGCCGAGATTGCGGGTCTTGGCGAGGTGCGCGACGAGCGTGCCGAAATCGAAGGTCATATCGACGCCGGCGTCGGCGCGGCCGAAGGGCTGGCCGTTGAGGTCCACCTTGAGCGGGCCGTGGAGCTTGCCGTCCCGCCAGCGGTCGCCGAGCTCGTCCGGCGTGACCAGCACCGGCGAGAGCGCGGAGGCGGGCTTGGACTGGAGGAAACCGAAGCCCTTGGCGAGCTCGGCCGGGATGAGGTTGCGCAGGCTGACGTCGTTGACCAGGCCGACGAGGAGAATGTGGCCGAGCGCCTCCTCGCGGGTCACCCCCCGCGGCACGTCGCCCGTGACGACGACCACCTCCGCTTCCAGGTCGCAGCCCCAGGCCTCGTCGGCGAGCGGGATCGGCGCGCGGGGCGGCAGCATCTCGTCCGACGCGCCCTGGTCCATCAAAGGATCGGTCCAGAAGCTCTCCGGCATCTCGGCGCCGCGCGCCTGCCGGACGAGCTGGACATGATTCACATAGGCCGAGCCGTCCGCCCATTGATAAGCGCGGGGCAGCGGCGCCAGCGCCTCGCGCTCGTGGAAGCGCTCGCGCGGGATCGCTCCATGCTCGAGATCGGTCGCGAGCAATTCGAGCTGCGGCGCGATCCGCGCCCAGTCGTCGAGCGCCGCCTGCAGCGTCGGCGCGATATGGCCCGCGTCGGCGCACCAGGCTAGGTCCCGGCTCACCACCACCAGCCGCCCGTCGCGGCCCGCCCCGGGAAGGGATGCAAGCTTCATTCTACCTCCGTCACCCCGGACCTGATCCGGGGTCCATGAACACCCGTGGGCGAGAAGTGTCCCTTTCCGTGTTCATGGATGCCGGATCAAGCCCGGCATGACGCCTGCGGCTGGCAATCCTGCAGCGCCTTGGCTACGGGCTCCCCATCCGTTCAGCCTCAATCGAGAGCCACAGACATGCGTAACATCGACCATTTCATCGGCGGCGGCGCCTTTGCGTCCGGCGAGCGCCAGGGGGACGTGTTCGACCCGAACAACGGCGGCGTCCAGGCGCAGGTGCGCTTCGGCACGGCCGAGGACCTCGCCCGCGCAGTCACCAATGCCGAGGCCGCCCTACCCGCCTGGGCCGCGACCAACCCGCAGCGCCGGGCGCGCGTGATGTTCAACTTCAAGGCGCTGGTCGAGCGCAACATGGAGGAGCTCGCTCACCTCCTCTCCTCCGAGCACGGCAAGGTGATCGCCGACGCCAAGGGCGACATCCAGCGCGGCCTCGAGGTGATCGAGTTCGCCTGCGGCATCCCGCATGTCCTGAAGGGCGAGTATACCCAGGGCGCCGGGCCCGGCATCGACGTCTATTCGATGCGCCAGCCGCTCGGAATCGTCGCCGGCATCACGCCGTTCAACTTCCCGGCCATGATCCCGATGTGGATGTTCGGCGTCGCTATCGCCTGCGGCAATGCCTTCATCCTCAAGCCCTCGGAGCGCGACCCGTCCGTGCCGGTCCGCCTCGCCGAGCTGATGAAGGAAGCGGGCCTTCCCGACGGCATCCTCCAGGTCGTCCATGGCGACAAGGAGATGGTCGACGCGATCCTCGACCACGAGGCGATCAGGGCGATCAGCTTCGTCGGCTCGTCCGACATCGCGCAATATATCTACTCGCGCGGCACCGCGAACGGGAAGCGCGTCCAGGCCTTCGGCGGCGCCAAGAACCATGGCATCGTCATGCCGGACGCCGATCTCGACATGGTCGTGAACGACCTCGCCGGCGCCGCCTTCGGCTCGGCCGGCGAGCGCTGCATGGCGCTCCCGGTCGTCGTCCCCGTCGGCGAGAAGACCGCGAACAACCTTCGCGAGAAGCTCATCCCGGCGATCGAGGCCTTGCGCGTCGGCGTCTCCACCGATGCGGAGGCGCATTACGGGCCCGTCGTCACCGCCGTCCACAAGGCGCGGATCGAGCATTACATCCAGATGTGCGCGGACGAGGGCGGCGAGCTCGTCGTCGACGGCCGCGGCTTCAGCCTGCAGGGCCACGAGGAGGGCTTCTTCATCGGCCCCACCTTCTTCGACCATGTGAAGCCGCACTTCCAAAGCTACCGGGAGGAGATTTTCGGCCCAGTCCTGCAGATGGTGCGCGCCGACAGCTTCGAGGAGGCGGTTCGGCTCCCGTCCGACCACCAATACGGCAACGGCGTCGCCATCTTCACCAGGAACGGCCATGCCGCGCGCGAGTTCGCGGCGCGGGTCAATGTCGGCATGGTCGGCATCAACGTGCCGATCCCGGTCCCCGTCGCCTACCACACGTTCGGCGGCTGGAAGCGGAGCGGCTTCGGCGACATCGACCAGCACGGCCCCGAGGGCGTGCGCTTCTGGACCAAGGCCAAGAAGGTCACCCAGCGCTGGCCCGACGGCAGCGTCACCGGCGAGAACGCCTTCGTCATTCCCACGATGGGGTGAAGGCGGTGAAGAAGTTGGAGGCGTCATCCTGACGAAAGTCAGGATCCATGAACACGGACCTGGAGTCCCAGCTTCCGCCGCGCCGGTTCATGGATCCCGGATCAGGTCCGGGATGACGCCCTCCCCGATCCCGTCATCCTGACGAAAGTCAGGATCCATGAACACGGCGGCCTCGAAATATCGAAGTCCGTGTTCATGGATGCTGGATCAAGTCCAGCATGACGCTAGGGGGGACGCATGACCCTCCTCCGCCTCCTCCTGGCTTTGCTCATCCTCCCGCTCGCGGCGGCGTGCGCGGGGACCGCGCCCCCGCCGGAACCGGCCGGGCCGCCTAAGCGGATCGCGCTCACGTTCGACGACATTCCGCGCGCGCCCGGCGCGTTCCTCGGGCAGGAGGAGCGGACGCGGCGGCTGATCGCGGCGCTGCGCTCGGCGCGGGTCCGGCAGGCGGCCTTTTTCGTCAATCCGGGATTCCTCGAAGATCCCGAGCGCGCCGGGGGCGAGCAGCGGATCGCGGCCTATGTCCGGGCCGGCCATGTCC
The DNA here is from genome assembly GCA_036399955.1 of Allosphingosinicella sp. Classification (GTDB taxonomy): domain Bacteria; phylum Pseudomonadota; class Alphaproteobacteria; order Sphingomonadales; family Sphingomonadaceae; genus Allosphingosinicella. Next base: position 6,077 of record DASWMB010000002.1, read on the forward strand.
TCGCCAACCACAGCTTCAGCCACCCCGCCCTCACCGCCGTCACCGCCGAAGCCTATCTCGCCGACATCGATCGCGCCGAGGAGTGGCTGCGCGGCCGCGGCGGGCGTCGGCGCTGGTTCCGCTTCCCGTTCCTCAACGAGGGCGGCCGCGACATGGCGAAGCGCGATGCCGTCCGCGCCGGCCTCGCCGCCCGCGGGCTCAGGAACGGCTACGTCACCGTCGACGCCTCCGACTGGCACATGGAGCAGCTCGCCATAGACTCCCGCCGCGCCGGCAAGCAGATCGACATGGACGCGCTCCGCGACCTCTACGTCGAGAGCCATGTCGAGTCGGCGGAGTTCTACGACGGACTCGCCCGCCGCGCGATCGGCCGCTCGCCCGCCCATATCCTCCTCCTCCACGAGACCGACCTCGCCGCCTACTGGATCGACGACCTCGTCGCGGCGCTGCGCGCCCGCGGGTGGGAGATCGTCACGGCCGACGAGGCCTTCGCCGATCCGCTGCGCGAGGCGATGCCGGACGTGCCGGTCGCGCGCGGGACCCTCATCGAGGCGATCGCCTGGGAGCGCGGCCTGCCGGAGCCGCGCTGGTACGAGCGCAACAACACGCGGCTCGCCACGGCGCTCTTCTACGAGCGCGTGCTCCGCGAGCCGCCGCCCCCGCCGCCTCCCGCACCGCAATGAGCGGAAACATCGGGGCTGCACGGCCGTTGGCTTGGCGCTAAGGGGCTGCTCACGATCCGGGCGCGGCCCGACTGCTGGAGAAGAAAATGAAAGCTCTCGTGAAGAGCAAGGCCGAGCGCGGGCTCTGGCTCGAAGACGTGCCTGAGCCGGAGACCGGCCCCAACGACGTGCTCATCAGGGTGAAGCGCACCGCCGTCTGCGGCACCGACCTCCACATCTTCAAGTGGGACGAGTGGGCGCAGAAGACGATCCCGGTGCCGATGGTGGTCGGCCACGAGTTCGTCGGCGAGATCGAGGCCGTCGGCGAGGCGGTGAGCGACTATGCGCCCGGCATGCTCGTCTCGGGCGAAGGCCATGTCGTCTGCGGCCGCTGCCGCAACTGCATGGCCGGGCGGCGGCACCTGTGCGCCAACACCAGCGGCATCGGGGTCAACCGGCCGGGCTGCTTCGCCGAATATATCGCCGTGCCGGACACCAACGTCTGGCAGCATGCCGACGGGATCGACCTCGACGTCGCCTCGATCTTCGATCCGTTCGGCAACGCGGTCCACACCGCGCTCCAGTGGGACATGCTCGGCGAGGACGTGCTGATCACCGGCGCCGGGCCGATCGGCGCAATGGCGGCGGCGGTGGCCCGCCACGCCGGCGCGCGCCACGTCGTCATCACCGACGTCAACGACTACCGGCTCGACCTCGCGACGCAGCTCGGCGCCACCCGCGCCGTAAACGTCGGCCGGGAGAAGCTCGCCGACGTCCAGCGCGAGCTCGGCATGAAGGAAGGCTTCGACGTCGGCCTCGAAATGTCCGGCAACCCGTCGGCCTTCCGCGACATGCTCGACAACATGGCCCATGGCGGCAAGGTCTCGATGCTCGGCATCCCGGAAGGCGAGATGGCGATCGACTGGAACAAGGTCATCTTCAACATGCTGACCATCAAGGGCATCTACGGCCGCGAGATGTTCGAGACCTGGTACAAGATGAGCGTGATGGTCGAATCCGGGCTCGACCTGTCGCCGATCATCACCCACCGCCTCCCCTACCAGGATTTCGAGCAGGGCTTCGAGGCGATGCTCCAGGGCGGCACCGGCAAGGTCGTGCTGCGCTGGGATTGACGCTGCACCGGGAACGAGGACGAGAATGTACGGGAAATTCGAGCAGCACCTCGCCGCCGAGCTGGAGGGGATCCGCGAGGCGGGCTTCTACAAGTCGGAGCGGGTGATCACGACGCCGCAGGGCAGCCAGGTCGCCGTCGGCGCGGGCGACGTCATCAACATGTGCGCCAACAACTATCTCGGCCTCGCCCAGGACGCGCGGGTGAAGCGCGCGGCGATGGATGGGCTGGAGCGCTGGGGCTACGGCATGGCCTCGGTCCGCTTCATCTGCGGCACCCAGACCATCCACAAGGCGCTCGAGGACCGGCTGACGCGCTGGCTCGGCACCGAGGACACGATCCTCTACCCCTCCGCCTTCGACGCGAACGGCGGCCTCTACGAGACCCTGCTCGGCCCCGAGGACGCGGTCATCTCGGACGAATTGAATCACGCCTCGATCATCGACGGCATCCGCCTCTCAAAGGCGAAGCGCTACCGCTACAGGAACAACGACATGGCGGACCTCGAGGCGCAGCTCCAGGCGGCGGACGCCGCCGGCGCGCGCTTCAAGCTCATTTCGACCGACGGCGTCTTCTCGATGGACGGCTATGTCGCTCAGCTCGACCGGATCTGCGACCTCGCCGAGCGCTACGATGCGCTCGTCCATGTCGACGACAGCCACTCGACCGGCGTGCTCGGCGCGACCGGCGCGGGGACGCACGAGCATAAAGGCGTCAAGGATCGCGTCGACATCGTCACCTCGACGCTCGGCAAGGCGCTCGGCGGCGCCTCCGGCGGCTTCACCAGCGGCCGCGCCGCGATCGTCGAGCTGCTGCGCCAGCGCTCGCGCCCCTATCTCTTCTCGAACACGGTGGCGCCGATGGTGGTGGCCGGAGCCCTCGAGGCGGTCGAGCTCGCCGCCCAGGGCGAGGACCTGCGGACCCGCCTCCGCGAGAACATGACCTTCTTCCGCCAGGGGCTGGAAGATGCCGGCTTCGAGCTCCTCCCCGGCGAGCACCCGATCATCCCCGTCATGCTCCACGACGCCCGCCGCGCCGCCGCTCTCGCCGAGGCGCTGCTGAAGAAGGGCGTCTACGTCATCGCCTTTTCCTACCCGGTCGTGCCGAAGGGCCGCGCCCGCATCCGCACCCAGATCTCGGCCAGCCACAGCCGCGACGAGCTGGAGCACGCCGTCCGGGCATTTGCGGAAGCGGCGCGCGACCTCGCCTGACGCAGTGCGTCATCCTGACGAAAGTCAGGATCCATGAACGCGGAGCCGGAGATTTTCCGCTCCGGCCGTGTTCATGGATGCTGAATCAAGTTCAGCATGACGGCTCACCTCGCTAAGGAACCCCCGCATGAGCCAGTTCGACCTCACCGACGAGCAGCGCCAGATCCAGGAGATGGCGCAGGCGTTCACCGCCGATGCGATCACGCCGCACGCGGCCGAATGGGACGAGAAGCACATCTTCCCGCGCGACACGATCCGGCAGGCGGCGGAGCTCGGCTTCGGCGCGATCTACGTCTCGGAGGAGAGTGGCGGCATCGGGCTCGGGCGCCTCGAGGCGGCGCTGATCATGGAGGCGATGGCCTATGGCGATCCCTCCACCTCCGCCTTCATCTCGATCCACAACATGGCGAGCTGGATGATCGACCGCTTCGGCTCGGCGGCGGTGAAGCAGAAGTACCTGCCGAGGATGGTGACCATGGAGCATATGGGCTCCTATTGCCTGACCGAGCCCGGCTCCGGCTCCGACGCCGCCGCGCTCAAGACCCGCGCGGTGAAGGACGGCGACGTCTACGTCGTCTCCGGCTCCAAGGCGTTCATCTCGGGCGGCGGCGAGAACGAGATCTACGTGACGATGGTCCGCACCGGCCAGGAGGGGCCGAAGGGGATCAGCGCGCTCGTCATCGAGAAGGACATGCCCGGCGTCAGCTTCGGCGCGCAGGAGCGGAAGCTCGGCTGGCATTCGCAGCCGACCGCGCAGGTGAACTTCGACGAGGTGCGCGTGCCGGCCGAAAACCTCGTCGGCGCCGAGGGCGAAGGCTTCCGGATCGCGATGATGGGGCTCGACGGCGGGCGGCTCAACATCGGCGCCTGCTCGCTGGGCGGCGCCCAGCGCTGCCTCGACGAATCGATCCGCTACACCAAGGAGCGCAAGCAGTTCGGCCAGCCCATCGCCGATTTCCAGGCGACCCAGTTCACCCTCGCCGACATGGAGACCGAGCTCCAGGCGGCGCGCGCCCTCCTCTACATGGCCGCGGTCAAGGTGACCGAGAACGCGCCCGACAAGTCGCGCTTCGCCGCGATGGCGAAGCGCCTCGCCACCGACACCGGCTCCTCGGTCGTCGACCGCGCGCTCCAGCTCCACGGCGGCTACGGCTATCTGATGGATTATCCGATCGAGCGCTTCTGGCGGGACCTGCGCGTCCACTCCATCCTCGAGGGCACGAACCAGATCATGCGCGTGATCGTCGCCCGCGACATGCTGCGGCAGTGACGCGGCGCCCGCGTCATCCCGGACTTGATCCGGGATCCATGAACCGAAGCCTCAGCGAACCGGCGCGATCCGTGTTCATGGATCCTGACTTTCGTCAGGATGACGGCACTCGATGACCTCAGACCTCATCACCCTCCCCGACAACCGCATCGCCCGCACCCGGCTCAACCGCCCGAAGCAGCTCCACGCCCTCACCCGCGACATGTGCAGCGCGATGATCGCGGCGCTCCTCGATTGGCGGCGCGACCCGGCAATCGAGGCCGTGCTGCTCGACCATGCCGAAGGCCGCGGCTTCTGCGCCGGCGGCGACGTCGTCATGCTGGCGCGGAGCGGCGCCGGCGACGGGGCGGAGGCGCGCGCCTTCTTCCACGAGGAATATCGTCTGAACCACCTCCTCTTCAGCTATGTGAAGCCGACGATCGCCTTCATGGACGGGATCACGATGGGCGGCGGCGTCGGCATCGCCTTGCCCTGCCGCTTCCGGATCGCGACCGAGAACACCCGCTTCGCCATGCCCGAGACGGCGATCGGGCTGTTCCCGGACGTCGGCGGCGGCTGGCACCTCTCGCGCCTTCCCGGCCGCGTCGGCCAGTTCCTGGCGCTGACCGGCGCGCGGCTCGACGGCGCCGAATGCCTCGCGCTCGGCCTTGCCACCCATTACGTCTCCTCGCTCGGCATCGAGGATCTGAAGGCCCGCATCGCCGCGTCGCCGGACCGCATCGAGGCGCTGCTGGAGGAGCATGCCGCCCCTCCCCCGCCCGCGCGGATCGAGCAGAATCGCGAGCGGATCGACCGCCTGTTCGCGGCCGACGATTATGAGGCGATCCTCGAGGCGCTGCGGAGCGACGGTTCCGAGTGGGCGCTGAAGGAGCTCGAATCGCTCGCCTGCAAGAGCCCGCAGGCCTGCAAGGTGTCGCTGAGGATGCTCTTCGATGGCGGGCTGATGCAGGACTTCGCCGACGAGATGCGCCAGGAATATGCGGTCGCGACCAGGGTCGTGCAGCGTCACGACTTCGTCGAGGGCGTCCGCGCATTGCTCGTCGACAAGGACAACCAGCCCGTCTGGGACCCGCCGACGCCGGAGGCGGTGACGACCCGCATGCTCGACCGCATCTTCGCGCCGATGCCGCCCGGGGAGGAATGGACGCCGCTCCGGGTGTGAGGGGGTAAGAAGAAGAGGAAGAAGAAGAAGACCCTCACCCAACCCTCTCCCGCGAGCGGGAGAGGGCTATTGCGGCGCCCCTCACGCGCGCTGGCGGGCTCCTTCTCCCGCTTGCGGGAGAAGGCTGGGATGAGGGTCTTCTTCCTTCTGCTTCTAACTTTTTTTCACCGGCGCGGTTCACAAGGGTTGCAATGTAGGAATTCCTCGTGGACGCTCCGCCGGATGCGATTCGCGTTCGCCTTGCTGTTCCTCGCCCTGCGCCGGCTCTACGCCGCCATTGAAAACAAGGGATTTTCTTCGGCGATTCAGAGCAACTTCATCAACTTTGGACGGCTATTCCGCCGGCACCGCCGCAGGCGTCGTCCACTTGGGCTTGAGCCGGTTGACGAGCCGCGGAATCGGGCCGTTGCGGTCCATCCATTCGGCATAGTCGCGATAGGCGGGGTCCGCCATCAGGTGCCGCTCCTCGGTGCGGGCGCGCCAGTAATAGACGGCGCCGACGAGGCCGAGCACGACCGAGTTGCGGATCACATCCACCGGGTTTCCGGTGACGGCGAAGAAGGGCATCACCGCGCACCACCAGAAGAGGTTCTTCGAAACGTAGGCCGGGTGCTTGGTCCAGGCATAGGGCCCGTGGGTGAGCACGCCGCGATGGGTGAGGTTCGAGAAGCGGATGCCGAAGGCCACCGTCGCCCAGGCATAGACGCCGGTGAGGAAGACCATGAAGGCGCCGTTCAGGACCGTGAGCAGCGGCCAGTCCGCCAGCCAGTGGATCCAGCCGTCCTCGCCCGCCGTCCCCGGATGGTAATCGAGCGGGCCGCCGCCGCCCATCATGATGAACGGCGGATAGCAGATCAGAGCCGCCATCCAGCCCGCCGCATAAGGGTTGGCCGAGCGGATATGGGCGTCGAGCGGCTTCATCGTCAGCACATAGCCGACGGCGGCGAAGGTCACGTCGATCATGAACATCGCCCGGATCAGCCAGATCGACAGGTTCACCGGATGGGCGGTGATCCATTCGGATTCGGCGGTGATCGTGTTCGCCCAGTTGCCCGGCACGATCGCGATCATGAAGGCGGTGAAGAAGCCCTTGATCGCCCAGCAGCGCCAGAATTCGTGCAGCGCCGGCCAGTCGACGAGATGGGCGCGGCCGATGATCAGATTGCCGAAATGCCAGGCGCCGTCGCGCGGCTCGCGCAAGCGACGGTCGAGCCAGAGCACATAGGGGACGGACAGCAGCAGCATCGGGATCGAGGCCGCGCCGAGCACGTACATGGCGAAGAGATAGGCGCCGTCCCAATACCAGCGGCCGATGCAGTATAGGGCTCCGATCAGGCCCCAGATGCCCCACAGCCCGGCAATCTTCGCGATGCTGATGTCGATCGTGTCCTTGAGCGGCCGCGGCGCAATCTCCCAGTCGATGCCGGTCGAAGGGCTGCGGTGCACCTTGTCGACCAGGAGCGACCAGGCGACCATC
>DASWMB010000003.1:0-2808 GCA_036399955.1 Allosphingosinicella sp.
CCTGGCCCCTCGCAGAAATCCATCGGATATCGTCGCCGACCATGATCCGAAAGTCGATCTCATAAGGGCCGGGGACGGACCTCGTCGCAGTGAAGGCGGCGTGGACCCGGTCGCGGTCGGCGGGATGGATGTGAGCCGACAGCTCGTCGAAGCTGACGGATTCGGACCAGGGCATGCCCCAGAGTTGAAACGCGCGCTCGTCCATCGCGAAGCGGTCGTCGGCGAGATTCCACGACCACAGGGCGACGCAGGCGGCGTCGACCGCGAGACGGAGATGGTCAGGGCCCCAGACCTGAAGCGGGGAATCTCCTGCGAACACGCCGCCGCTCCTTCGAAACCGCCGCTCATCGCCCGGCGGCGAGGCACATGGCGGCGCTACCCTAGCGCAATCGTTCGCCGGAGCCCACAGCGCCACTGGAGGCGGCAAGCGCAACCAAGCGCAGCGCCGTGGGTTGTCGCTCCATCGCCGTCAGACCCCCGGCCTCGGCGCCTGAGAGACGAACCGCGCTCCCGCCACTTGCGAGGAGAGCGACGTGCCTTTGTATTATGTGACCCAGTGGACCGCGCGGTGACGAAAGGCGGCGACGACGCGCAGCAGCCGCCTAAGCCTCGCCGCTATGCCGTGTCGACCGTGTGGGCGCAAACCGACGGCGACGACCTGCGCCGCCGACGCGCGTCCGAGGAGCTCGAACTGAGAGGAAAGCTGGAGCGGGTGAAGGGAATCGAACCCTCGTCGTAAGCTTGGGAAGCTTCTGCTCTACCATTGAGCTACACCCGCTCGGGCTCCTTCCCGACTGCCACAACAGGACAGGCCTGATCAACAGCCAAGAAGGAGCCGCACGGCGAGCGGCCGCTCAGAAGCGGAAGCCGACGCTCCCGACGGCCTGGTGACGGCTGACGTCGGCTTCGTAGTTCGAATAGCGATACTCCGCGCCGACATAGGCGCTGGTGCCGAGGGCGAACTGGAGCCCGCCGCCGCCGCGGATGCCCTCGATGCTGCCGGATTCGCTGAAGATGTCGAACTGGTCGGCGACCGTGATGGTAATCCGCTGGTTGGTGTAACCCGCGCGGAAGAACAGGTTCATGCTGTCCGACAGCGCCGTCGTCACCCGCGCGCCGGCGTAGAGATCGCGATCGAAGTCGATGTCGGCGGTGAGGCCGCCCTCCTCGAACTCCTGGCCGCTCGGCGTCATCGACGCCTCGAGATCGACGCCGAACGAGGTCGTGGCGCCGACCGGAAAGTCGTAGCCGACGCCGAGCCCGGCGACGATGCCGTCGCCCCCCAGATCCTCGTTGAAGCCCTCGTCCTCGAGGCTGAGGGTGAGACGGTCCCAGCCGACGAGCGCCTCGATCCGGCCGCCGGAGACGGGCGCCGCCGCAGCGGGAGTCGCAAATGCACCAAACGCCGCGACGGCGGCGATAACAGCAAATCTTTTCATTGGCTTACCCCTGTTGATCATTGAACTCCTGTGAATCGGGCGCGCCTCTCCGTCACTAACCTAAGCTGGTGCCTCGCATGCTTTTCTCCGTCTGTCGCTCCGCTGCCACAGGGGCCTCTCTTGCCGAGGACGGCGCATGCGCGCAGGGTGTGGGAAACACCCGGGAGGGAGACGCGACATGGCCGAGGCACGGAGACGCGGAGCGTGGGGACGGCGGCTGACCCTCCTTGGCGCGGTGCTGAGCTTCGGGGCGGTGGCGATTGCGCTGGTGGCGGCCTTCGGCAGCGGACAGGAATGGTGGCATTTCAGGCTCGGGCTGCAGACGCTGCGCTACTGCTTCTACGCGGCGATTGCAGGCGGCCTGATGGCGATCGTCGCGATGATCGTCCGGCGGCGGGGCGGCGCGGGCATCGGCCTCATCAACATCGCCGCGCTCGTCGTGGCGCTCGCCTTCGGCTTCTACCTCTACAGCCTCTACCGGACGGCGACCACGGTGCCCCCGATCCACGACGTCGCCACCAATCTCGACGACCTGCCGGAATTCCGGCGGCTGCCGGTCCGCGAGGACAATCTCAAGAGCCTCGAAAAGGCGGGCCGGCCGGATCTCGAGCCCCTCGCCCCGCGCGAGCGCTGGCTGAAGCTGCACCGCGAGGCCTATTCGGACCTCGCGACCCTTCGCGTGCCTTGGCCGGTCGCGCAGACGGTGCAGCGGGCCGAGCAGCTTGCTCGCGACCGCGGGTGGGAGGTCGCCGCGGCCGATCCGGCCGGCGGCCACGTCGAAGCGGTCGCGACGACGCGGTTCTTCCGCTTCAAGGACAATGTCGTGCTGCGGGTGCGGCCCGCGCCGGACGGCCGCGGCAGCCTCGTCGACATGCGCTCGATCAGCAGAGTGGGCGGAAGCGACGTCGGCGCCAATGCGGCGCGGATCAGGAGCTTCCTCGCCGACCTCCAGTCCGCCGGCTGAGCGCCTAGCCGTCGTCGTCCTGCTGGCGCTCGCGGCGCTCCTCGCGGGCGCGCTCGCGCTCGCGGCGGCGGGCCTCGCGGCCGAGCCTTTCCTCCTCCTCGCGGATCCGGCGCCCGCGACGGCGATCGGCTTCGGCCTGGCTGGTGGTCACCGCGTCGACGCCCTCGCTCACGACCTTGACGGGGATGGACACCGCCTCGACCGCGGTCTCGGCGACCTGCTGGACGACGCAGCCGCCGAGCAGCAGCGAGGCGGGGAGGAGCATAAGGAAGGTGCGCATCGCCCCCCTATCGCCGTTCGACCATTGCGAATCGCTGAACGCCACGCTCCGCGGGAGCAACAGGAGCGCAAAGGCGCCGGCGCGCCGTTGTGCTTCCGTCACGAACGTGCTTCATTGGCCGCTCT
>DASWMB010000004.1:0-14707 GCA_036399955.1 Allosphingosinicella sp.
CCGAACGCGCGGTCGCTGACGATGACGTGCGTGCCCGGGTGACGCAGGTCGAGGACGGGGGCGCAGTTCATCGTCACGCCCGCCCCGGCCAGCAGGATCGCCATCGCCTCGGCGTTGGCGCGCGCCGCCTCGATCGCGCTCATCGGCGCCTTCTCATAGAGCCGGGCGAAAGCCTCGGCTGCCGGGAAGGCGGGCCAGTGCGGCGGCTTCAGGCGGACGACGCGGCCGCCTTCCTGGTCGACCATGACGAGGACGTCGCGGCCGTGGAGGTCGCGGAGTGCTGCGGTGAGCGCGCGCAGCTGCTCCGGATCGGCGCAATTGCGCGCGAACAGGATGTAGCCGGCGGGCTCCGCCTCCCGGAAGAAGGCGCGCTCGTCGGGCGTGAGCGCGGTCCCGGAAAGGCCGAAGACCGCGGGGAGAATCACCTGACCGGGGTGCAGCTCTCGCCGGCGACCTCGAGCCGGCGGCAGAGCTCGCCGGCGCCGGGGCCGCTCGCGCGCAGGCGGTAGAGCGTGCGGCCGCCGGCCTGCACCGGCGTCACGCTGTGGGTGAGCGGCGCGAGGTAGCGGAAGCGGCCGGAAAGGGCCCGCCAGGCATTCTGCGCCGCCGCCTGGCTCGAAAAGGCGCCGAGCTGGATCGCGGGGCCGGACGGCGCGGGCTGCGGCGCCGGCTGGACGGCGGGGCGCTGCGGCTGCGCGGGCTGCTGCTGCGGAGCGGCCTTGGGCTGGGCCTGTTGCGCGCCTTGCGCCTGTTGCGCGCCTTGCGCCTGCTGCGGGCCGCGCGGCTGGCCCTGGGGCGCGACGGCCGCTTCCGGCACGCGCATCGAGAGGTTGCCCTGCGGCTCCTGGCCTGCGCTGGCCGCATGGGCGGTCCCGCCTTCGCCTTCGGCCTGCATCCCGCCGGGCGTGTCCGGCGCCACCCGATAGGGCCCCTCGGGCGCCTCGATCAGCTCGGTCTCGCCCTCGCCGCCGCCGCCGCGGTTGCCGAGCCAGAAGAGAGTGCCGACGACGAGGCCGATGGCGACGAGGCCGATCACGACCGCGGCGATCAGCCTCAGCGCGGACGGTCCTTCGCCGGCACTCTCCTCGTCGACGGCTTCCAGCCAGGGGAGGCGGTCGCCGTCGTCGGCCATGTCTGCGCGCGCGTCCGTCATTTCAATTCATCTCCTCGGCCGGCTCGACGCCCATGATCGAGAGGCCGTTGGCCACAATCTGCCCGATCCCGTCGGCCAAGGCCATACGCGCGCGGCTGAGCGCCGGATTCTGTGCCAGGAGGAAACGCCTGGTCGCATCGTCGTTACCCTTGTTCCACAACTGGTGGAACGCGGCGGCCAGGTCGTAGAGGTAGAAGGCGATCCGGTGCGGCTCGTGCGCCTGCGCCGCCGCTTCGACGACGCGCGGGAACTGGGCGGCGAGCTTGACCAGCGCCAGCTCCTCCCCGTCGAGCAAGGCGAGGTCGGCATCGCCGCCGACCTCGATCCCCTCCTCCGTGGCGCGCCGGTGGAGCGAGCGGACACGCGCATGGGCATATTGGACGTAGAAGACCGGATTGTCCTTCGAGGCTTCGACGACCTTGGCGAAGTCGAAGTCCATCTGCGCGTCGGCTTTCCGCGTGAGCATGGTGAACCGGACGACGTCCTTGCCGACCTCCTCGACCACCTCGGCGAGGGTCACGAAGTTGCCGGAGCGCTTGGACATTTTCACCGGCTCGCCGGCGCGGAGCAGCCGCACCATCTGGACGAGCCTGACGTCGAACGGGACCTTGTTCTCGGTGAGCGCCGCGACCGCCGCCTTGATCCGCTTCACCGTCCCGGCATGGTCGGCGCCCCAGATGTCGATCAGCTGGTCGGACGCCTGCGCCTTCTGGAAGTGGTAAGCGAGGTCGCCCCCGAAATAGGTCCAGCTGCCGTCGGACTTGCGGATCGGCCGGTCCTGGTCGTCGCCGAACTGCGTCGCCCGGAAAAGGGTGAGCTCGATCGGCTCCCAATCGTCCGGCGTTTCGCCCTTCGGCGCCTCGAGCACGCCTTCGTAGACGAGCCCACGCTCGCGCAGCCAGGCGACGGCCTGGTCGGCGAGGCCTTTCTCGTGGATCTCGGCTTCGGACGAGAAGACGTCGTGGTGGATGCCGAGCAAGGCGAGGTCGGACCGGATCATGTCCATCATCGCCGCGACGGCCGCGCGCCGGAAGGGGACGAGCCACTCGCTTTCCGGCGCGGCGGCGAAGCGATCCCCGTGCTCGGCGGCCAGCCGCTCGCCGACCGGCCTCAGATAGTGCCCCGGATAGAGCCCTTCCGGGATCTCGCCGATCTCCTCGCCGAGCGCCTCGCGGTACCGGAGGTGCGCCGAGCGGGCGAGGACGTCGACCTGCCCGCCCGCGTCGTTGACATAATATTCCCGGGTCACCGCATAGCCTGCATGCTGCAGCAGGCTCGCGAGAGAGTCTCCCACCACCGCACCGCGGCAGTGGCCCATATGCATGGGACCGGTCGGGTTGGCCGAGACATATTCGACGTTGACGCGAATGCCGCTGCCGATGTCGAGGCGGCCATAGTCGGCGCCCGCGGCGAGGATATGGCGGAGCTCGTCCTGCCAGATGTCGGTCACAAGGCGCACGTTGATGAACCCAGGTCCCGCGATCTCGGCGCTCTCCACCTCCTCCAGCGCCTCGAGCCGCGGCGCGATCAGCCCGGCGAGCGCGCGCGAATTGGTGCCGGCGCGCTTGGCGAGCACCATTGCCGCATTGGTCGCGAGGTCGCCGTGCGCCGGATCGCGCGGCGGCTCGACCGCGACCGCGCCGCGCTCGATCCCGGCCGCGAGCGCGCCTTCGGCTTCGAGGCTGTCGAGCACCGCATCGATATGCGCGGCAAAGCGGGCGTAGAGGGTCACGTGGCAATCCGGCTGGTTGAGGAGCCGCGGCCTTAGCGGAGGCCATCGGCGATTTGAAGCCGCTCAGGCCGTGCTCGCGCCTCCGGGCGAATAGACGTAGCCCGCGCCGCGCACCGTCTTGATCGCCTGCGGCTTGGCGGGATCGGCCTCGATCTTCCGGCGGATGCGGGTGATCCGGATGTCGATCGAGCGGTCGAACGGCTCGATGTCCTTGTTGTGGGCGAGGTCGAGCAACTGGTCGCGGCTGAGGACGCGGCCCGGGTGCGTCGCAAAGGTGGCGAGGAGGTCGAACTCCATGGCGGTCAGCGGCTGCTCGGTGCCGTCGGCGCGGTAGAGCTTGCGGCTGTCGAGGTTTAGCCGGCAGACGCCCATCTGCACCTCCCGCCCCATCGTCGCGGGCGCCTCGCCGCCGGCGCTCGCCCGCGCTCGCCGCAGAACAGAGCGGACGCGGGCGAGGAGCTCGCGCGGGTTGAACGGCTTGGTCACATAATCGTCGGCGCCGATCTCCAGCCCGACGATCCTGTCGACGTCGTCGCTCCGCGCGGTCAGCATGATGATACCGGCCCCGCCCGAGGCGCGGATCTCGCGGGCGAGCGTCAGGCCGTCGTCGCCCGGCATGTTGATGTCGAGCACGGCGAGGTCGATCGGCCGCGCCGCCATGGCGCAGCGCAGCGCGTCGCCGCCATTGCATTCGGTGACGGCGAAGCCGTTCCTCACCAGATATTCGGCGACGGTCGACCGGACGTCGTCGTCGTCGTCCACCACGACGATATGGGCGGGTCCGCTCATGGCTCGATCAGTCCCTGGACGAGGCAGCGCACGCCGGCGCGGGTGAACGGCTTCTCGAGCACCGGCCGCCCGGTCTCGCGAAGGAACGCGTCCATCGAAGCGCCGAGCGTGTCGCCCGTGACGAAGGCGATGCGGGAGAGAAGCTGCGGGCGAAGCTCGCTCAGGCGCTGGTACATTTCGGGCCCGCTGACGCCCGGCATTCTGAGGTCCGACAGGACGATGTCGAACTCGTCATGGTCCAGCGCCATCAGGGCCGCCGCGCCGTCCGAGACGATCGTCACGTCGAAGCCCTCGCGCTCGAGCAGCTCGCCGATCGTCTCGGCGATGTCGCTCTCGTCGTCGACGACGAGAGCGGTGCGCCGGACCTGCGGCATCGCCGGGGGAGGGCCATTCGCGGACTTGACGATCTCGACCGAGATCGGGGCCGCGGCCGGCAGCTCGATCCGGAAGGTCGCGCCGCGCTCGCTCGGGAGAACTTCGAGCCGGCCGCCATGGGCGCTGACGATGCCGTGGGAGAAGGAGAGGCCGAGGCCGGTCCCGGAGCCCTGTGGCTTGGTCGTGAAGAAGGGCTCGAAGATGCGGCCGCGCACCGCCTCCGGTATGCCCGGGCCGTTGTCGACCACGTCGATCGCGACCGTTCCTGCAGCCGTCACCGAGCTGCGCACGCACAGCCGCCGGTCGATCGAATCGCTGGTCTCGAGCGCCTGCTGGGCGTTGATGATGAGGTTCACCAGCACCTGATGGAGCTGATCGCGGTCGCCGAGGATCGCGGGCGCGTGCGGATCGCACTCTGTCGTCACCGCGATGCCGCTCGTCCTCAGCGCATATTCGGTGATCTGGAGCGCCGCGGAGACGAGGCCGTTCGGGTCGGTCGGCACCCGGTCCGGCTCGCGGCGGCGCGCCATGGCGAGGAACGTCTGGACGATGCGGGCACAGCGGTCCGCGGCTGCGCTGATCTTCTTTGCGCGCGCCTCGAGCGGCGTTCCCTGGGCGTCCTCCTCCAGCATCTCGGCCTGGCCGACGATCGCCGCCAGCGGATTGTTGAGCTCGTGGCTGACGCCGGCGAGGAGCGAGCCCAGCGCAGCCAGCTTCTCCGACTGGTGGAGCGCCTCGCGTGACCGGGCGAGCTCGGTCTCCGAGCTCTTGCGTTCGGTGATGTCGAGATGGATGCCGCTCACCGTCCGAACCGCGCCGCCCGCATCGCGCTCGGCCTTGCCGATCGAGTGCACCCAGCGCACGTCGCCGTTCGGCCAGACGACGCGATGCTCGAGGTCGACGACGTCGCTTGGAAAGCCGTTGCGATAGGGTTCGAGCACCTTGTCGCGGTCCTCCGGATGGATGTGCGACCACATCCGTTCGGCGTCGAGGTGGAGCTCGTGCTCCACGCCCCAGAGATTGCGCGAGCGGTCGGAATACCAGGCCGCTCCGGTTGCTGGATCGAGCCGCCAGATGCCGATGCCGGCCGCGTCGATCGCCATTTCGAGGTGGAGGCGCGCTTCTTCCAGCTCGGCCTCGGCGGCCTTGCGCTCGGTGGCGTCGAGATGGATGCCGTAGACCATCGTCACCGCGCCCCTGTCGTCGCGCTGTGCCTTGCCGAGAGCGTGAATCCAGCGCAGCTCCCCGTCCGGCCGCACGATCCGATGATCGAGCGACACGGTATCTTCGGGGAAGCCGAGCCGATACGGCGCGCGGACGACCTCCCAGTCGTCTGGGTGAATGAAGGTCTTGAGGACGGCGACGTCGACGGTGAGGTCGTCGCTCATGCCCCAGAGCCTCCGCGACGTGTCGGAGTGCCAGACTGAGCCGCTGTTCGGGTCGACGGACCAGAGGCCGATCTGCAGCCCTTCGACGGCAAGATCGAGCTGTCGCCGCGTCTCCTCGAGGGCCGCCTCGGCGCGCTTGCGCTCGGTGATGTCGAGGTGGATTCCGTTGACGCTGCGGGCGATGCCATCCTTGTCCTTCGCGAGCGCCCCCAGCGAATAGATCCAGCGCGTCGAGCCGTCGGGGCAGCGCACCCTATATTCGACCTCGACCTTGTCCTGCCGGAAGCCGTTCAGATAGGGATCCGCCACCTCGTCCCAATGGTCGGGATGCACCGCCGACCTGATGACGGCAGTGCTCATCTCCGTCTCGGGCGGCAGGCCGTACATCTGCTTCGACCGGTCGGAGTACCAGGTGGCGCCGGTGGCGAGGTCGAAGGTCCAGGTGCCGAGCTTGGCGCCGTCGACGGCAAGCTCCAGGCGCCGGCGCGATTCCTCGAGCTGCTCGCTGCTGCTGCGCTCGCCCGAAAGGTCGCGGATGCTGCACAGGAAGCGATCGGGCCCGTCCATCTGGATGGCGGTGATCGTCGCCTCGATCGGCAGCAGGCGGCCGTCCGGCAGCTGCCAGTCGACATGGGCGCGCAGCGCATTCTCGCCGCCGCGCCGCTCCTCGAAGAATCGGCGGATCTCGAGCCGGTCCTGCGGCCGGAGCATGCTCGGGTGAATGAACTCCTTTGCGCTCCGCCCGACGATCTCGTCGCGCGCATAGCCCATCGTCCGTTCGGCCGCGGCGTTGAAGTCCGTGATCGTGCCCTTCTCGTCGACGATGACGATGCAGTTCAGCGACGAGCGCACCACGCTCGCCAGCGCACACGGAATCTCTACATCGTCGACGTTCGTCACCACACCCCCCGGCCGGTCCCCGCGATCATAGCAACGGGCGGCGGGGAGGGGGAGGGGAAAGTGAAACAATTGGAACAACAAAAGTTGGGATGCGCCATCCGGCCGAAACAGGGATGCGCCAAAAGTCTCCTCAAGCTGCCGGTGGCGGTTTGCGTCACATCAGGGAGAAGCGAAATGACCTACCAGCGCAGAGCGGGTCTCCACCTGCTCCTCAGCATCGTCGCGGCGCTCGGCTGCAGCGCCAGCGTCCTCAGCGGCACCGTGGCCGCGATCCATCACAGTGCTTCGACCGCCATCGTGGACCGGGCGCACGCCTGATCGAGCGGAAGAACAGCCTAGGCGCCCCCGTCCTCTCATCCCCCCCCCCGCACCTGGGCGGGGGCGCCGACCGAAGAAAGCTTCAGCGCGCCGGCGCCGGCACCCGGCGAAAGCGGAGACGCAGACCGTCATAGCCCATTGCGATCGTGCCGCCGCTTTCGCTCGCGACCAGTGCCCGCGCCTCGCCGCCCGGCGCGGCCGCTTCGAGCTCGAGCCGGCCGCCGCGCCTCAGGTAAGTGCCGCGCTCGATGGTGGCGGCGCCGGCTCGCGGGCAGGCGCCGCTCTGGTCGAGCACCATCTCGAAGCGGCGCGCGAGCGAGTCCAGATCGAAATGGCCGCGATCGATCCGGCATGTCCCGGCAGAGTCGACGGCATGAGGCAGCGGCCGTCCGTTCACCTCCACCAGCGCATAGCGCCCATCGGGCGCGCGGCCGACGAAGGCGGTCTCGCACCCGCTGAGGAGCAGGGCCGCCGCAGCGAGAGCGATCGCCGCGCGCATATCAGTCGCGGCCGCCGCCGCCGGAATTCTGGCTGCCGGTGCGGCTGTCTTCGTTGCGGTCGGCGCGCTGCTTCTTGTCGCCGCCGACATCGTCCTTGCCGCCCTTGTTGAAGTCGCCCTTCTTCTTGTTGTCGGTCATGATGCGTGCGTCTCCGCTTTGGTTCGGGCGATCAACGGGCGGAGCGCGGCAACGTTGCGTCGCCCGCCGATGCGCCGGCGCTCAAGCCGCGCGGGAGCCGATCGCGTTCTGGCGGCGCCGCTGCACGGAGGAGCCGATTCCCATCGCCTCACGATATTTGGCGACCGTGCGCCGCGCGATGTCGAAGCCTCTGGCGCGCAGGATCTCGACGAGCTGGTCGTCGGACAGGATGCGGTCCGCGTCCTCGCCCCCGATCAGCGCCCTGATATGGCTCTTCACAGCCTCGGCCGAGACCGCATCGCCGCCGTCGTTCGACTGGATGCCGCTCTTGAAGAAATATTTCAGCTCGAACAGCCCGCGGTCGCAGGCGAGATATTTGTTCGAGGTGACGCGGCTCACCGTCGATTCGTGCATGCCGATGGCTTCGGCGACCTGGCGCAGGGTCAGCGGCCGGAGATGGGCGACGCCGTGGCGGAAGAAGCCGTCCTGATGCTTCACGATTTCGGTCGAGACCTTGACGATCGTTCGCGCCCGCTGATCGAGTGCTTTCACCAGCCAGTTGGCGCTCTGCAGGCATTCCGAAAGCCAGGCCTTGGACTTGCGATCCTGCGCGCCGCCGCTGAGCTCGGTGTAGTAAGAGCGGTTGACGAGGAGGCGCGGCAGGGTCGCGCTGTTGAGCTCGATCGCCCAGCCGCCGCTCCGCCGCGCCACGAACACGTCCGGGATCACAGGACCTTCCGGACCGTCTCCCTTGTAGAACTTGCAGCCGGGCTTCGGATCGTAGGCGCGAAGCTCGCGGATCATGTCGGCAAGGTCTTCGTCGTCGACGGCGCAGATGCGCTTCAGCGCGCCGAGATTGCCCTTGGCGAGATAATCGAGATTGTCGATCAGCCGCGCCATCGCCGGGTCGTAGCGGTCCGCCTCCTTCGCCTGGATGGCCAGGCATTCCGAGAGGCTGCGCGCCGCGATCCCGGGCGGGTCGAGGGTCTGCACGATCGCGAGCACGCGCTCGACATCCCTCAACGGGACGCCGAGCCGCTGGGCGAGCTCGAGCAGCGAACCGCGGAAATAGCCTGCCTCGTCGATCTGGTCGATGATCTGGCCCGCGACCATCAGCTCGGTGCCCGACAGCCGCTCGCCCGCCTGACGGCCGAGATGGTCGTGAAGCGAGACCTCCTCCGCGCCGGCGAAGCTGTCGAAATCCGGCGCTTCGCCCGAGCCGCTGCCGCCATAGTCGCCGGTGAGGCCGAGACCGCCGTCCAGCCCGCGCATCGAATCGCTGGCGCTGTCCTGATGGAAGTCCTCGCTGTTGAAATCGACGTCGAGCGGCGCGTCGGCGATGCCGTCGCCCGTCATCACCAGCTGGTCGACGGTTACGAGTTCGGCGTCGCCGCCCGCCACGATCTCGGCCGGCTCGGACGGGGCATCGTCGCCGCCGCTCTCCGCCTCGCCGCTGCGGCTGTCGAGCAGCGGGTTGCGCTCGATCTCCTCGGCAATGAAGCCTTCCACCTCGAGGTTCGACAGCGCCAGCAGTCTTATCGCCTGCTGGAGCTGCGGCGTCATCACCAGCGACTGGCTCTGCCGAAGGTCGAGGCGAGGCCCGATCGCCATGGCTAGCTCCGCGCCTCTCGCGGCCCGAAAACTCCCCGTTCGCCCTGAGCCTGTCGAAGGGCTGTCCTTCTCTTGTCGGCACGGCTGAAGAAGGGCAGGGCTTCGACAAGCTCAGCCCGAACGGCTGGTGGCGCGACCGCGGAATATCGATCCAGGATCCCCCCCGCGCCCCTCACAACTCGAAGCTTTCGCCGAGATAGAGGCGGCGGACATTCTCATCGCGGACGAGGTCCTCGGGGCTGCCGGTGAACAGCACCTCGCCGCCGTAGATGATGTAGGCGCGGTCGACGATGTCGAGCGTCTCGCGGACGTTATGGTCGGTGATGAGGACGCCGATGTCCCGCTTCTTCAATTGCTGGATGAGATCGCGGATGTCCGAGATGGAAATAGGATCGATGCCGGCGAAGGGCTCGTCGAGGAGCATGATCGACGGATCGGCGGCAAGCGCGCGGGCGATCTCGCAGCGGCGCCGCTCGCCGCCCGACAGCGCCATGGCCGGGGCGTCGCGCAGGTGCTCCATGTGGAACTCGCCGAGCAATTGCTCGAGCCGGTCGCGCCGCGCCGCCTTGCCCTTCACCGCCACCTCGAGCACCGCAGCGATGTTCTGCGAGACGGTGAGGCCGCGGAAGATCGAAGTCTCCTGCGGCAGATAGCCGAGCCCGAGGATCGCGCGGCGGTACATGGGGAGGCGAGTGATGTCCTGCCCTTCGAGCAGGATGCGACCGCTGTCCGGGCGGACGAGGCCCATGACCGAATAGAAGCAGGTCGTCTTTCCCGCGCCGTTCGGGCCGAGCAGGGCGACGACCTCGCCGCGTTCGACAGACAGCGAGACGTCGCGCAGGACGACTTTCCGATCATAGGACTTCGCGATCGACACGACCGACAGGCCGCGTTCGGCGACCGCCTCCTGCGCCTGATGCCCAGTCCGTTCGATGAACGCTGCTTCGTTCACGTGCCGCCCCTTATCCCGTTGGCATCCCTAGGCGAAAACCCGTCTCGCCTCAACTGGCAAGATTCATGCATGGGCAACAATGCGCCGCGGGGAGACGGGGGCAGGTGCTTACTGGCCGCCCGTGCCGTTGCGCCGCGGGACGGTGAAGGTGCCGGTGACGCGGCCCGCAGGCGTGCTGGTGGTGCCGGCGGGGACGTCCGGAGCCGCCGGGCCGCCGCCGTCCATCACGGCGCGGCCGCTGTCGAGATCGAGCACGAGCCGGCCGCCAGTGACGCGCGACTCGCCGCGGGTGAGGGTGACGCCGCCGACCAGGGTGATCAGCCGCTCGTTGATGTCGTAGATCGCATACTGCCCGCGCGCCGTTTCGGACGGGCTCCTCAGGAATACGCCGCCGCTGGCGTCGATGCGCTCGATCTGGATGCCGCCGGCGCTCGAATAGGCGACGGTGAGGCGCTGGGCGTTGAGCTGCAACTGCGCCTGGCGGACGATGACGTTGCCGGAAAAGATCGCCCGGTCGGCCCGGTCCTGGACCTCGATCCGGTCGGCGGCGACATCGACCGGCGCGTCGGTGTCGTGTCCCTTGAGCGCCGAGCCCGGCTCCTGTCCCGCGGCGGGCGACAGACCGAAGGCCAGCGCGGCGAGCGCCGCCGAAGCGGCGGCGGCGGCGAGGAATCTCATCGGCCTCACCTGACGCCGCCCTGCACGATGTGCAAGCGCGCGCGCCCGTCGAGGACGACGGTGCGACTCCCGAGATCGGCGCGAAAGCGGCCGGCGCTGAAGCTTCCGAGCGGCATCCGCCCGTCGACGCGACCGCGGCTGGCGAGGCTGCGCCGGTTGAGGTCGACGAGCACGTCGCGGGTCTCGAGCCGGTAGCCGTCGGCCGCCGTGACGAGGATCGGGCCGGTCACGTCCACATGCTGCTGCGCCATGTCGTAGCGCGCCTGGTCGGCGGTGATGCGGGCGGGGCCGCTGTCGAGGCCGATCTGCGCCGACATGTCGCGGATCTGGACGGTCGGGTCCTGCGAGCTCGCCTGCACGGCCGAGCGGGCGCTGAGCAGGAAGGGGCGGCCGAAGCTGTCCTGGCCGCGATATTGCGCCGCCTGGACCCGCATCCGCTCGTTCGCCACCTCGACCTTGTTCTTGTCGAGGAGGAAGCTGATCTCCGGCCCCTTGGAGAGCGGCGCCAGCGCAAGATAGGCGAGGAGCACGCCGACCGCGGCGGGCAGCGCGATCTTGAGAAAGCCGACGAGCCAGTCGTGGAAGCTGCCGGGCTTGGCCCAGCTGTTGCTTCCGCGGTCCGGGGCGCGGGCGGGAAGCGCCGCCTCAGACATGGGCGAAGATGTCCTCGCCCGCCCAGCCGGCGAGATCGAGCAGCGCCCGGTGGGGGAGGAAGTCGAAGCAGGCCTGCGCCAGCGGCATCCGCCCCTCGCGCTCCAGCCGCTCGTCGAGCTTCTCCTTGAGCTGGTGGAGATAGCGCACGTCCGAGGCGGCATAGTCCTTCTGCGCATCGGAAAGCTCGGGCGCCCCCCAGTCCGAGCTCTGCTGCTGCTTCGAAATGTCCTGGCCGAGGAGCTCCTTGACGAGCTCCTTGAGGCCATGGCGGTCGGTATAAGTGCGGATCAGCCGCGAGGCGGTCTTGGTGCAATAGACCGGCGCCGCGACGACGCCGAGATAGGCGCGGAGCGAGGCGAGGTCGAAACGCGCGAAATGATAGAGCTTGAGGCGGTTCGGGTCGGCGAGGACCGCCTTGAGGTTGGGGGCGCGATAGTGGCTGCCCGGCCCGAAGCGGACGAGATGCTCGTCGCCGCGACCGTCGGCGATCTGGACCACGCACAGCCGGTCGCGGCCGAGCTGGAGACCCATCGTCTCGGTGTCGACGGCGACCGGCCCATCGGCGAGCACGCCTTCGGGCAGGTCCTCTTCATGGAAATGGACGGTCATGACGCCCTGCGAGATAGGCGGAACCGCCCGCCGGCTCAATGGGGGAGGGGCCGGAGCGCCCACGGACGGGGTTGATCCGAGGCGCCGACCTTCTAACAGGGGCGCCGTCCAGGAGGAGCCGTCGCTACATGCCCAGTGGTCTTGCCGCCCTGCTCGACGATGTCGCGGCGATTGCCAAGCTCGCCGCCGCATCGATCGACGATGTCGGCGCAGCCGCCGGCCGGGCCGGCTTCAAGGCCGCTGGCGTGGTGGTCGACGACACCGCCGTGACGCCGCGCTACGTCACCGGCTTCACGCCCGACCGCGAGCTGCCGATCATCTGGCGCATCGCGAAGGGATCGATCAGGAACAAGCTCCTGATCATCCTGCCGGCCATTCTCCTCCTCAGCTGGCTCCTCCCCTGGTCGATCACCCCGATCCTGATGCTCGGCGCCGCCTATCTCTGCTACGAAGGCGCGGAAAAGGTCTGGGAGGCGTTCACCGCACGCGAGAAGGGCGCCGCCGAGGCGGTGGCAGAGCTCGCCAGCGAAAGCCACGAGGAGACGATGGTCGCGGGCGCAGTTCGCACCGACTTCATCCTTTCCGCCGAGATCATGGTCATCGCGCTCAACGAGGTCACCGCGGAGACCTTTGCGATCCGCGCCGCCATCCTCATCGTCGTCGCGATCGCGATCACGATCGGCGTCTACGGCGTCGTCGGCCTCATCGTTAAGATGGACGATGTCGGCCTCCACCTCGCCCAGCGGCGAAACGGCGGCGCGCGCACGCTGGGGCGCGGCCTGGTCCTGGCAATGCCCAAACTCTTGAAGGCGCTCTCGGTGATCGGGATCGCAGCGATGATCTGGGTGGGCGGCGGCATCATCGTCCACGGCCTCACCCAATTCCACCTCGAGACGCCCGAACATATCATCCACGAAGCCGCCGTCGGCGCGGCGCACGCGCTGCCGGCGGCCCACGCCGTCGTCGAGTGGGCCGTCACCGCGGCCGGCGCGGGCATGATCGGCCTCCTCCTCGGCGCGGCCATCGTGGCCGTTCACCACCGCTTCGCGCACCGGCACTGAGCGCCGCCTCACGCGCCCGCGAAAGCGCTCGCCCGCCTGCCTTTTTTCCGCTATAGCTGCCACCATGCGCCAGTCGTGGGCGCAGGAAGCCGTCTGCGCGCTGGGCCCGGCGCGGTGGTTTTGAACAGGGAAACGGGCGCGGAAAGTATTTGAAGGCATGGGTTTCGACAGAGGGCGCCGCGGTGAGCGCGGCGGGCGCGGCAGAGACAAGCGCGACGGCTTCGGGGAAGACAATTTTGGCGGAGGATTCGGCGGCGGCGACCGTTTCGGCGGCGGCGGCGGCGGCGGTGATCGCTTCGGCGGCGGCGGCGGCGACCGATTCGGCGGCGGTGGCGGCGGCGGCTATCGCGGCGGCGGCGGCGGCAGCGGTTATGGCGGCGGCGGCGGCGGCGGCGACCGGTTCGGCGGCGGCGGCGGCGATCGCTTCGGCGGCGGCGGCGGTGGCGGCGGCTTCCGCGGCGGTGGCGCTGGCGGCGGCGGCTTCGGCGGCCCGCGCGGCGGCGGCATGCCCCCGCAGGTCGTCGGCGAAGGCAAGGGCATCGTCAAATTCTTCAACTCGCAGAAAGGCTTCGGCTTCATCGTCCGCGACGATGGCGGCGAGGATGTGTTCGTGCACATCTCCGCGGTCGAGCAGGCGGGCCTCACCGGCCTGGCCGAGGGGCAGCCGCTCGAATTCACCCTGGTCGACCGGGGCGGCCGCATTTCCGCGACCGACCTCAAGATCGAGGGCGAGCCGATGGCGGTGCAGGAGCGCGCGCCGCGCGACGATCGCGCCGGTCCCAGCGCCGGCGGCTTCGGCGGCGGCGGCGGCGGCGGCGACCGCGGCGGGCCGCAGCGCCAGCTGACCGGCGAAAAGGCTTCGGGCACGGTCAAGTTCTTCAACGCCATGAAGGGCTTCGGCTTCATCAGCCGCGACGACGGCCAGCCCGATGCCTTCGTCCACATCTCCGCGGTGGAGCGGGCCGGCATGGTAAGCCTCAACGAGGGCGACCGGCTCGAGTTCGAGCTCGAAGTCGATCGCCGCGGCAAGACGGCGGCGGTGAACCTCGCGCCGATCCAGTAAGCGCTTCAGCTTCGCGAAAGGCCCGGCCGCGCAGGGAGCGCGCCGGGCCTTTTTCGTTTCAGCTTCCGGAGAATCACATGCGCACGCCGATCCTGCTCCTCGCTCTGGCGCCGCTGCTGCTGGCGGCCGCGAACGCCGACGACCTCGGCGATGCGCAATGCCTCGTCGCCTACGGCCAGTTGGGCGCGTCGGAGGATGCCGCGACTCGCACCGCGGGGATGATCGGGGCGCAATTTTATCTCGGGCGGCTCGACGGCCGCGGCGCGGCGAGCGACCTGCGCGGCCTGTTGAAAGAGGCGGGCGAGGCGATGAAGCCGGCGGATCCGAAGCCCGCTCTGGAGCGCTGCGGCACCCGCCTTCAGCAGCGCACCCAGGCGCTGCAGGCGGTCGGCCAGGCGCTCGCGAGGGAAGCGCCGGCTGCCAAATAGCGGCGGCGTGTCCCTTAGGCGGCGTCGCTCTCCTGCCACACCGAGCGGTGGCCGTGGAAGATGCCGGCGCTGCCGCGCGCGGTCGCCTCGGCGAGCGGCAGAGCGGTGCTGCAAAAGCCGCATTCGGCCGAAAAGCGGCCGACATACCAATGCGTGCGGCCGCAGCCGGGGCAGTGGTTCACTTGATTTTCGCGGTAGACGACGTGGTAGCCGCGGGCGACCGGATTATGCGGAAAGCTCTCCCCGGCGCGGTCGATGATCGGTCTCAGCACGGCGATAATCCCCTGATAAGCAACTCCCGAACCAACAAGGTTGCGGGTGGATTTTGCTATGATCCAAAGCTAAATCACTGTCACCA
>DASWMB010000005.1:0-1535 GCA_036399955.1 Allosphingosinicella sp.
CGCAGCCATGCCGGGGGCATGGCGGGCCTGCTCATCCTCTCCCGCAAGGGGGAGAGGGAGAAAGGATGGCGGGCCTGCTCATCCTCTCCCGCCAGCGGGAGAGGGAATCCTCGCCTCCCTCAAACCACCAGCATCGGAATCGCCACGAGCCCCAGGACCACGCCCGCCGCGCCGACACGGAGCGACCAGCGCAGCCGCCGGGACGCGGACTCGATCGCCGCGTCGTTGACGTCGAGCATCGTCTGGAGGACCTGCGCCTTCTGGATGAGCGCCTCCTTGTAGGTCATCGGGCCGCTGTCTTTGGCCCATTCGCCCGGCTCGTTGCCGGGTATGTGCTTCGGGCGCGGGCGGGCGGTGTCGATCGCCAGCGCCGCCGCAATGCCTTCGACCAAAGCGAAGCCGCCCGCGATCGCGCCGACGCCCCAGTCCGGCGGAGCCGCGCGGGCCGCTGCGAGCGCCGCGCCGAGCGCCGCCGTCGCGCCCGCGATTGCGAAGCCGGCCACGGTGAAGGCGCTTCCGGTCGTCGCCTGCATCAGGCCGAACTGCGAGGCCAAGCGGGTCTCGCCGTCCTCGACGACGAGCTCCAGCACCTTGTCGTCGAGCTGGGCGAGGCTGGAAAGGTCCGGCACGAGCGCAGACTAGGCGCGTCTAAGCGTCGGTGGCAGCCCCTTTCCGCTCCGATATGACAGTGAATTCCCGACGAATGCGAAGCGCGTCCGGGGCAAGCCGCGGCTCCGCCGGGGAGGACGGCGCGATCGCCCGTACACGCCCGCTCGTGCTATCCTGCCGCCCGCAAAAGGAGCCGAAGTGGACGAGGACGGCGCGCCGCAAGACGAAACCCCGTGGGAGGTCAGCGAATATGAGTATGAGCCGCCGCTGTGGCTCGAGGCTCTGTTCAGCCCCTTCTTCTGGGGCGTCGGGCCGCCGCTGATCCTCATCCTCGGATATATGGCCTGGCGCCTGCTCGGCTGATCGGTGGCCGGCCGAAGCCTTCGCCCGCCCGCAAGGCTGCGCGCCATAAAGCCTTCTCCCGCCTGCGGGAGAAGGTTTGGATGAGGGTCTTCCTTCTTCTTCCTTCTCCAAGGCTCACCCGGAAGCCCGTCGAGCGCTCGAAGAACAAGAAGAAGACCCTCACCCCTCCCTCTCCCGCGAGCGGGAGAGGGAGTAAGAAGACCCTCTCCATGAGCAGGCCGCGCCGTCTCGCCCTCCGCTCCGGCCCGTGCTAGCCTCCCCGCCTCATTGAGGGGGAGACGGGCATGGACTGGATGGCGTTGGCGGCGGCGGCGGCGGCGGTGGTGCTGATCCTGGCGATCAAGCGCTGGTACGCCTCGCGGCCGCACCGCTTCCGGGCGTCGGACGGGCGCCGCTACGTCTGGCATCCGGGCTACAGCTTCACCGACGAGGACGGCCGCGCCGTCGAGGGCGAGGAGGCGGTCGCCGCGCTCAGCGCCGACTGGGACGAGCTCCACGCCCGAACCGCCCGCCAGACCGCCGCCATCCACGGCGGCCGCTTCATGGGCCGCGACTGAAAGGTG
>DASWMB010000006.1:0-4978 GCA_036399955.1 Allosphingosinicella sp.
CCCGCTGCAGGCTCAGCGCCATGCCCCGCAGCAGCGGGTAGATCAGCATGATGACGTAAGCGGCGAGGACGGGCAAAACGAAGAGCAGCCCGCTCCAGTCCTTGCGGCCCGCCTTTGCCTTCATTCGGCCTGGCCCTGTGCGTGATAGCCCTGCCCGTCCGGCCCGAAGATGTGCGCCGCGGCGCCGTCGATCCTCAGCGAGACCGCATCCCCGATCCGCAAGCGGCTGTTGCCCTCATCCTCGGCGGTCACCTGCACACCTTCGCAGAGCGTCGCGTAGATCAGCGTCCGGTCGCCCAGCCGCTCGACCAGCTGCACCTTCGCGGCACTGGTCCCTGCCCCTTCCGGCGCTACCCGCACCGCCTCGGGCCGCAGCCCAAGCTCCAGCGGCGCGCCCTGCGGCAGCCCGTCCTTCAGCACCCGCGTCTCGACCAGCGATCCGTCCGCCAGCCGCACCCGTGCATAGGGTCCATCCGCGCCCTCCAGCTCCGCGGGCAGCAGGGTCATCGCCGGCGATCCCACGAAGCGCGCGACGAAGCTGTTCGCCGGCCGGGCGTAGATCTCCATCGGCGCGCCGACCTGCTGGATGCGCCGGTCGTTCATGACGACGATCCGGTCGGCGAGCGTCATCGCCTCCGCCTGGTCGTGGGTCACCATGATCACCGCCGCGTCGACTTTCTGGCGAAGCTGCGCCAGCTCGACCCGGGTGCGCAGCCTGAGCGCCGCGTCGAGGTTCGACAAGGGCTCGTCGAGCAGGAAGATCTTCGGATGCTTGACGATGGCGCGCCCGATCGCGACCCGCTGGCGCTGACCGCCCGACATCTGGCCCGGCTTCTTGTGGAGATGGTCCTCGATCTCGAGCACCCGGGCGGCCTCGGCGACTCGCGCCTCGATCTCCTCCTTCGGCACCTTCGCGTTGCGAAGGCCGAAGGCCATGTTGTCGTAGACGCTCATGTGCGGATAGAGCGCGTAATGCTGGAAGACCATGGCGACGCCGCGCTCGCCGGGCGGGCGGCCGTCGATCCTTTCGCCGTCCAGCAGCACCTCGCCCGAATCCGCGGTCTCGAGCCCGGCTATGATCCTGAGGAGCGTGGACTTGCCGGATCCCGACGGCCCGAGAAAGGCGACGAACTCGCGCGCTTCCATGGCGAGCGAGACGCCGTCGAGGACGAGCGTCTCGCCATAGGACTTGCGGACGTCGACGATCTCCAGGCTGACCAAGGAATCCCCTTTTTCTTTGGGTTCTGGACGATGCGGGAGGGCGGCGTCAATGCGGGAGTGGGCGGAGGTTCTGCGCCCGAAGAGGAGAAGACGCGGAGAAGGAAGCCCGCACGTGCCCGCTCCCATCGGCGAGCGAAGCTGCTAGAGCGTCCGTCTGGACCGAATCGAGGGTGAGACGGTGCGTACCGACGACAATAAGGTCTATGAGCCGGCCGAGATCATGGGCGGCCTCTACGGCGACGGCATCATCGCTCTCAAGGGCGCGTTCAGCGCCGACTGGGCGGACCGGATGCGCGAGGACGTCGAGGCGCTCTACGCCGAGGCGCGGCAGGTGCCCGGCGGGGCGCTGCCGCGCGGGCCGGAGCGCTGGTACGTCGAGGTCCAGCCGGAGCGGATCCGCGGCTTCGTCGACATCGTCACCCACCCCTGGTTCGTCGCCGTCTGCGAGGCGGTGCTGACCAGGGACTACCGGATCGTCGAGGTCGGCTTCGACATCCCCTTTCCGGGCGCCGCCGACCAGCCCTGGCACCGCGACTTCGCCGTGCCCGAGGCGATGACCCGCGACCGGCGGCTCAATTCGCTGGCGTTCAACATGACGGCGATCGACACCCGGCCGGAGCACGGGCCGTTCGAGATCGCGCCGGGGACGCAGTGGGACGAGTTCGAAGGCTGCGCCAAGGGCATGTTCCCGCCGCGCCATCTGTGGGGGCGGTATATCGGGCGGGCGGTGCAGAAGATGCCGCAACGGGGCGACATCTCGGCCCGCTCGGCGCTCACCATCCACCGCGGCACCGCCAACCGGTCGGCCGAGGCGCGGCCGGTGCTGGTGGTGGGCGTCGATGCGCCGGACGCGACCAACGCCGCCCATCACGACCTCCAGGCGACGCGCGCGTACCACGAAGCGCTGCCGCCGCGGGCCCGCGACCATCTCACCTGCCGGATCGTCGACCGGCTGGAGCCGGTGATCCAGCACCATGTCATCGAGGGACTGCTCGAGCCCGATTATTGAGCGATCGCGTCATGCCGGACTTGATCCGGCATCCATGAACGCATGCCTGCGCAGGATATCGGACGTCCGTGTTCATGGGCCCCGGATCAAGTCCGGGGTGACGTTGTGGTGCTCAGGCGAGCTCGACCCGGTCGCTGGTGAAGCGCAGCTTCGCTGTGAGGAGGGCGCGGAAGGCGTTGTAGCCGCCCTTGCCGGGAAAGAAGGCGTGGAAGAAGAGCTGCGGCGCGCCGTCCGGGCCGGGCGCGACCGAGGCATGGCCCGGCGCCCACCAGGTGCGGGTCGACTTGAGGAGGGGCTTTTCCTGCTTTCTGTAGGGGCCGAGCGGATGGTCGGCGACGGCGACGCCGATGCCGTAGGCCGGCGTCGAGAAGTCGTTGCCGGCGTAGAAGAGCCAGTAGCGCCCGGCCTGCCGAGTCACCCACGGCCCTTCGATCAGGTGCCCCTCCCAGTCGAGATCGTTGGCGAGCACTTCGGCGGGCTCGCCGAGGAGCGACTCGCCGTCGGGCGCGAGGCGCTGGGCGATGATCGGCGTGCGCATCGCGGCGAGGATGTCGCCGGCGCCGTCGGAGGCGGCGAGCGCCGCGCGCACCTTCGGCCAGTTGGCGAGCGCCGCCTCGATCAGCGGCTGCATCAGGAAGAAGCGCTCCATCGGGCGGCGCCCGTTCGCCCAGCCGACGATCGCGGCGGAGAAGGCGGCCGTGCGGCGGTCCTCCGTCGTCGCGAAGAGCTGGCCGATCAGCTCCGGCCGGTCGCGCAGCAGCGCGGCGAGCGGGCGCGGCCAGACGCCGTTGGTGTCCCGCTTCCAGAACAGCCAGGGCTCGCCGTCCGCATCGACGAGGATGTGCGAATCGATGACGCCGCCGCTCTTGGCCGGCTGCGGCTCGGACGGATCGGTCGGCGCGAACAGGGTGACGCCGCCGGTGATGAGGGGACGGCCGACGTCGCGCCAGGGGCCGGAGGGGGAGGGGCTCTTCGCCAGGCCGATGGCGAGCGCGTTCGATTTCTCCCGCGCGGTGTAGACCAGCCAGTAATCGTCGCCGACCTTCGCCATTTCCGGCGCCCAGAAGTCGGCGACCTTGGTCCCGGTCGCCGCCCACTCCGGCGCCTCGCCTTCGGGAAAGACGAAGCCGACATGCTCCCACGTCTCGAGATCCGCCGAGCGCAGGATCGGAAAGGCGTCCGGCGCGTCGTTCGAGGTCGCGACGAGGATCCAGCCTTCCGGGGTCTTGAGCACCGCCGGGTCGCCATAGCCGGAGAGGATGCGCGGGCCGACATTCTCGGTGATCAGCGGCCGCCATTCGAGCCCGTCCTCGTGCGCGTCGGACGGCTCCTCGTAGATGTGGGGGACGCGCGTGCCGAAGTCCCGCGCGAGCTCGCGGTAGAAGTCGCTATAGTCGTTCTGCTCGCCGCCGCGGATGCGGTAGCGTCGCGTCAGGCCGCCGGAAACGACTTCGAGGTCCGTGGCGGCGCCGTCTGCCGCTGCGTGGAGCGTGAAGGCGGGGAGATCGATGTCCTGCATGGCGCGCGGGATAGGCATGCCGCATCGCGATTTGAAGCGGAAACGACGCTTGCCGGGCCCCATGCGGCATTGCATGGATGAAGCGGAAGAGTGGAGGCGGCGATGCGGGCACCCGGTGCATTCTGGTCGACGGCGGCGGCGCTGGCGCTCGCAGGCTGCGGCGGGAGCGGGGGCGACGCGGCCAACGAGGCGGCCGCGCCCGAAGCGATGCCGACGGAGGAAGAGCTTGCCCGGGACGCCGAACTGGCCAACGAAGCGGCCGCCGACGATGCTGCGGACATGAACAATTTCGGTGGAAGCGCCGCGGAAATGGACCTGCGCAACGAGCAGTAGGCCCGCTCGGCCGCGGCCTCGCCTTCGCTTCGATGCCGGAATAAAACGGGGTCGGCCACTAAACCTTGATTAAGCCATTTCGGGCAAACCCGCGGCCATGGGGATGCAACCGCACAAGCAGAGGCCGCGGGCGCCGCG
This sequence comes from Allosphingosinicella sp., assembly GCA_036399955.1. GTDB lineage: Bacteria > Pseudomonadota > Alphaproteobacteria > Sphingomonadales > Sphingomonadaceae > Allosphingosinicella. The sequence continues at coordinate 4,221 of DASWMB010000006.1, forward strand.
CCGGCAGGCGGGAGCGGGCTGACGCGATGCTGCGCATCGACCCGAGGGATCTCGCCGCCCAGGGCCGAGCCGCCGCCGAACCCGGCGACGAGGTCGCCGCTCTGCAGGCCGCGCTCGCCGAGACGCAGGCGGCGCTCCTCGAATCCCGCAGGCGTTTCGACCATCTCGTCGGCAACCTCTCGGGGGTCGTCTATCGCAGCACCGTCGAGGCGCCCTGGCGCATGGCCTTCGTCTCGGACGGCGTCCGGGCGCTGACCGGCTACGACCCCCAGGCGCTCGAGCGGGACACCGCCTGGGCGGAGATCATGCACCGTGACGACGTCGCTCAGGTCGAAGCCGACATCGCCGCCGCGGTCGCGGAGCGGCACAGCTTCGCGCTCTGCTACCGGATCCTCCACCGCACGGGCGAGGCGCGCTGGGTCCGCGAGCAGGGGCGTGCCGTCTACGACGAGTCCGGCCGGCCGCTGTTCCTCGAAGGCGTGATCACCGACGCCGGCGAGGAGAAGCGGCTCGAGCTGTCGCTACGCGACGCCGAGGCGGCGGCGAGCCGGCGCGCCGCCGGTCTCCACACGATGCTCGACGCGGTGCCGCAGATGATCTGGTGGTACGACGTCGCGACGCAGCGGCCGCATTACAGCCAGCAATGGGCGACGTTCACCGGCATCGACCTCAACGCCCCCGACGCCCCGGCGCGGCTCGATTACGTCCATTCCGACGACCGTGGAGAAGCGAAACGGCGGTGGAGCCACAGCCTCGCG
>DASWMB010000007.1:0-7448 GCA_036399955.1 Allosphingosinicella sp.
GCGGGCATGGAGCAGCATGCGCCGCGCGCGGTCCGGGTCTCGCCCCGCCACGAGCCTCGCCCAGGCGCGCGCGGCGACCGCCATGCCGAACGGCTCACCCTCGCGCGCCCGCCTATATGCGTGCTGCACGGCGGCGCGGGCGGCCCCCTCGCGGCCTCGCGACGCCTCCATATCGGCCAGGCAGCCATAGGCGATCGACAGCGCGAGCTCCTTGCCCCGATCGGCCATGCAGGCGACCGCCCGCGCCAGCTCCTCGGCCGCCGCCTCGTCGCCGGTCAGGCGCCAGCGGGCATAGCCGGCAAAGGCGCGGCTGATGGCGTGGATATAAACGGTCTCGATCCGCAGCGCGACCTCGCAGCCGCGCTCGGCGGTCTCGAGCAGCCCTTCCCAATCGCCCTGCCAGTAGCGCACCGCCGCGCTCCACCCCATCACCGACCCTTCGACGGGATGCGGGTGCCGCGCGAGCAGGCCGAGCGCCTCGTCGATCGCGGCGCGCGCTTCGGGGAACCGGCCGGTGTCGCCCAGCACCGCCGCCTTGAGCGCCAGCGAATAGGCCATGCCCACCGAGACGTTGCGTCCCGACCGATGCGCGCGCTTGACGTCGATCGCCTGGTCGAGGAGCGGCGCCGCGGCAGCGTGACGGCCCGACGCGGCGAGCGCCTGTCCCAGGGTCGCGCGGAGCTGGACGCCGAAGGGAGAATCCGGGCCGGCGTCCGACAGCGCGATCGCGCTGCCGATCTCCACCACCGCGCGCCGCGCCTGGCCGCTGCCGTGGCAGACGAAGCCGTGCCAGAAGCGGGCGACGGCCTCGCCGCTGCAGTCGCCCCGCGCCGCCGCGACCGATGCCGCACGCTCGAACACGGCAAGTTGGGCGCGGTCGGAATCATAGACGCAGGCGAAGCCGTATTTGCCGACCAGCCGTACCCGGTCCGCATAGAATGGGTCCGCGGGCAGCTGGTCGATCGCCTTGAGGGCGCGGCCATATTGGAGCTGCGCACGGTCGATCGACGCTGCGGCGACGGCGCGGTCGCCGGCCGCTTCGGCATGAACGAGCGCCCGCGCGAAGTCGCCGCTTTCGTACAAGTGCCAGGCGAGCAGCTCGTCGCGGTCCGCGCCGGGGCCGAGATCGCGCCGCTCGATCAGCTCGGCCACCTGCCGATGCCGCACGCGGCGCTGTTCGAGGTGCAGGAGCTGATAGACGACGTTGCGGGTCACGCCATGCTTGAAGCGGACGTTGCCGGGCGTCAGCGAGGGAATGAGCAGATCGAGCTCGCGCAGGCGCATCAGCGCCGCGGAGTCCGCCGCAACGCCGCACAGCGCCTCGAGGAGCCATTCGCCGCACTCGACGCCCACCACCGCTGCGGCGTGCAGCGTCTCGGCAAGCTCCTTGGGCAGCGCCCGCACACGCGCCTCGATGATCGCGGCGACGCGCCCGATCTCGTCGTTGCCGGGCTCCGCCGCGAGCAGCCCGTGCAATGCGCGCACCGACAGAAGGCAGAGCTCCTCCAGGTACAGAGGATTTCCGCCCGCGAGCCGGCTCACCCGCACACGGTCGAGCATGTCGAGCTCGGGGCGCAGCCGCTCGACCAGCGCGACGGACGCCGCCTCGTCCATCGGCTGCAGGTCGATGAGGTGGTCGGCGAGGATGGGCAGCTCGCGCGGCGCAGCCTCGCGGGAAAGGAGCAGGACGCCGAAGCCGGCCCCGCTCGCGCGAAGGCGGCCGAGGAGCTGCAGCGAGGCGCTGTCGGCCCACTGCCAGTCGTCCAGGATCAGCAGCACGCGGCGCAGCGCTGCCGCACGCTGCAGCCGCTCGGCGACATCTTCGGCGAAGCCCGAGAAGTCGCCCGTCGCGCGGTGAGGTTTTTCGCCGAGCATTCGGGCCGCCGCCGCGTCGACTTCACGGAAGGGTTGCAGCGTGCTCGCCTGCTCGCCCTGCACGGCGGCACCGCGCAACACTGCGACTCCGGCCGCCGCGGCGCGCAGCTCGAACTCCTCGGACAGGCGCGACTTGCCCTGGCCGGAGGGGCCCCTGACAGCGACGCAAACGGCCCCGCCACCCTCAGGCGGAAGAAGCCGCGCCTCGATCGCGCCGATCACCGCCGCCCGGCCGAGGAACGGCGTGCGCCGCCCGCCCGCGCCGGGGCGGGAGCGGCACATCATGGCGGCGCCCAGCACAGGCACGGCCATGATCACGTCGCCCGCGCCGCTCACGGCGACCGGACGTTCGGTGCCGAGCCTGAAACGCCCGTCCAGCGGTCCGAGAGTGCTCCGGCTGACCAGCACCTCGTCAGGCGCCGCCGCCGCCGAGAGCCGGGCCGCGACGCCGGTGGCTCGGCCGATCGTCTCCAATCTACCGTGCTCGGCGTCGCCCGGACGTAGCAGGACGAGACCCGAATGGACGCCGCTGTGCATCCGAAGCGGTTCCGCCGCCGCGTCGCGCATGCTGCGCACATGTCCGTGGACGGCCAGCGTCGCCGCCAGCGCCTGCTCGCCGGACCCGGGACCGCGGAACACCGCGAGCACGCCGTCGCCGTACACCTGCGCGACCAGCCCGCCCTGATCCCGGACCATCGCCGCCGCCGCACCTTGGATGCGGCCGAGCAGCGCCGCCAATTGGTCGGGATCGAGGCGGTTGGCGAGCTTCGTGGACCCGCACAGATCGATGAACGCGACCGTCACGAAGCTGCGTGTGGCAACGTCGAGCTCGGCGGCGGCAGCGCGTTCGTGCATCTCTGTCCCGGTTCCCCCCTGCCATGCATACCCCCTCTTGGCGGCCGTCGACAGGGCGAATATGCGGGAGTGAGCACGGCGCCGGCAGGCGCGCGAGCGTCGTAGCCCCAGAAGGCCCTCCTTCTCAGCGCATCGAGCTCGAACGCGCCGCGCCGCCGCCGCCCAGCCGAGATCGGCGCCTGATCATTCGTAGCGGAGCGCGTGCACCGGCTTCTGCCGCGCGACGAGGTAGGCGAGGGTGCCCACGCTGAGCAGCGCAAGGGCGAGAGCGATCAGGCCGGCCGCTGGGAAAAGCCAGGGCTGCAGCGGGATGCGCTCGGCAAAGCCGTTCAGCCAGCGCCGCATCAGCCACCAGGTGAGCGGCCAGGCGACGAGGTTGGCGAGCAGCACCGGCCGGCTGAGTTGCCACAGGAGCAGCACGAGGATCTGTCTCGTGCTGGCACCCAGCGCTTTGCGGATCCCGATCTCCTTGGTCCGCCGCTGCGCCGCCGACAGCGAGAGGCCGACGAGGCCGAGGCAGGCGAGGAAGATGGCGAGCCCGGAGAAGACGGCGAAGAGCTGCGCGTTGCGTTCCAGGCCTCGATACAGCCGCTCGATATGCTCGCTGACGAAGGCACGCTCGATCGGCCCCTCATTGCCGGTCGCGCGCCACAGCCGGTCGATCTGCGCGAGCGTCTCGGGCACCTGGCGGCCGGCGAGCTTGATCGAGACCAGCGCCGCATCGAGATCTCCGGGCGGCTGCGGGAGGTAGAAAGTAGGCTCGATCGGCGTCTCGACGGAATGGAAGGCGAAATCCGGGACCACCGCCACGACCTGCGAGTGCGCCCCGTCGCCTGACGAGGCGTCGTCGCTCGAATAGGGCAGCGCCTGCCCGATCGCGGCGGAGGGCGAGGCAAAGCCGAAGGCGCGCACCGCCGCCTCGTTGATGATAAGCCGCGACGCCGCCGCCTCTCCTGCGCGGGGCAGCGCCGCGAGGCTCCCCGCGACGGGCCGGACGCCGTAGAGTGGGAAGATCGTCGGCAGCGCCGAGACGATGTCGACCCTCAGCTGACCGCCCTGCCAGTCGATGAAGGTGAAGACGTTGCCGCTGACGAGGGCCTCGCTGCTGCACGAGACGGCGCGAACGCCGGGCAGCTTCGCCGTCTCCGCGACGAAGGCGGGCGGGCAGGGGGCGGCGACGGTCAGCACCTGCTCGATGTCCATCCGCAACGCCTCGCGCATCGCGAAGAGCCGCTGCTGGTGCACCACGAAGGTGGCGATGATCAGGCCGATGAGGATCGCGAACTGGCCCGTGACGAGCGCGCTCCGCATCAGCCCGCCGCCCAACGCCGCGGCGCCGCTATCCCGCAGCGTCGCCACGGGAGGCAAAGAGGAGAGCAGGAAGGCCGGGTAGGCGCCTGCCGTAAGGCCGAGGAGCACTGCACCCGCCAGCAGCCAGAGGAGCAGAGCCGGGTCGCCGGCATAATCGAGGCGCGCCTGCGTCTCCAGGAAGCCGTTCACCACCGGCAGCAGCCATTCGGCCGCCGCGAGCGCGAGAATGGTCGCCAGCAGCACCGTCAGCACCGCCTCGGCGAGGAACTGGCCGGCAATGTGCCCGCGGCCGGCGCCGTTCGCCTTGCGCACCCCGATCTCGCGGCGCCGCCGCCCCGCCAAGGCGACGCTCAGATTGACGAAGTTGGCGGTCGCGATCAGCAGGACGAGAAGCGCGACCAGGCTGCCGATCACCAGCCGCTCGCGCGCGCCGGGATGGAAGCCCTCGTGCAGCGCGAACCGGTCGATCCGGACCGGCTCGAGCCGATAGGCATCGCGCAGGGGCGGCGGCACCAGCCCGGCGATCGCCCGCTGGACCACGTCTCCCGCCCTCTCGGGCGAAGCGCCCGCCCGCAGCCGCATGTAGGTCCGCACGCTGATCGAAAAGGAGTCCGGTGCGTCCGCCTCCATCAGGCTAAGGCCGGAACGCGCGGCGAGCCCGGAGGCGAAGATGCCCGCAGCGAGGTCGGTGCCGCCGGGCGGCAGGTCCGCGATCACCGCGCGCAGCACCATCGGCTGCCCGGCGACCTCGATGGTTTCGCCCAATGGGTCGCTGCGGCCGAAATGCTTGCGCGCCATCGCCTCGGTCATGACGAGGCCATGGCCGCTGCGGAGCGCGGAGCCGAGGTCGCCGGCGAGGACGGGAAGGCGCACCAGGTCGAAATAGTCGGCGTCCGCCCAGTAGATCGTCTCCCTCTGGGCGGCACCGCCGCGGCGCAGCTCCACTTCGGCCTCCATGAGCCGCGCCGCTGCTTCCACCTCCGGGACGTTCGCCTCGATGAGCGCCGCCGCGTCGCCTGGGCTCGCCTGCTGATAGTCCGGCGCCGCGCCCCCGGGGGCGCTCGCCACCGAGACGGCGATATAGGTCCACTGGTATCCAGGGACGATGTGGTTGTAAGTGAGCGGGACCCGCGCCACGAGCGCCATCAGGATCGCGCCGGCGAGGCCGATGACGAGACCGGCGATGGCGATGGCGGAGAGGAGCCGGTTCGCCGCGAGGTTGCGGCCCCAGGCGACGAGCCAATGGCGCAGCAGCCGGGTCACAGGCGCGTCTCGCCGACGATTCGTCCGTCGAGCATCCGGATCGTCCGGTCGGCTGCTGCCGCGTGGACAGCGGAGTGGGTCACCATGATCACGGTCGTGCCTGCCGCCGCTGCGCCCTTGAGAAGGTCCATCACCGCAGCGCCGTTGGCCGTATCAAGATTGCCGGTCGGCTCGTCGGCCAGGATGAGGTCCGGCTCCGGCGCGAGCGCACGGGCGATCGCCACCCGCTGCTGCTGGCCGCCCGACAGCTGCCGCGGCCGGTGTCGCGCGCGGTGTGAAAGCCCGATCTGATCGAGCAACGCATCCACCCGTCGCCGCCGCGTAGCCGCGCCCCGGTAGAGCAGGGCCACTTCCACATTCTCCGCGACGTTGAGCTCCTCGATCAGGTTGAACCCCTGGAAGACGAAGCCGACATGAGCGCGCCGGAGCCGCGTCAGCCGCGCGTCGGACAGCGTCGCCACCTCCTCGCCCCGCAGCCGGTACGAACCTGCGTCCGGTGCATCGAGGAAACCCAGGATGTTGAGCAGGGTGGATTTGCCGCTGCCGGACGGGCCCATGAGCGCGACGAACTCGCCGGCCGCGACCTCGAAGGAAACCGCATCGAGCGCCTGCGTCTCAACCTCGCCGCTGCGATAGGCCCGCGAAAGAGAGCTGATTTGGAGGAGCTGATCCACGAGGCGATCCTACACCGAGTCGCGGTGTACAAAAAACGAGTGCCCCCAAGATGATAGCGCGTGGCGGATACAGGCCGGCTGCGCGAGGCGTCCGTATCCGGACATATTGAGCAGGGGCCTTTCGCCCGCTACGCCCCCAGCCATGGGACGCCTGAATGCCATCCTCGTGATCGACGACAAGCCCGAGGTGCATCAGGCGGTGGCGCTCGCACTCGAACCCTGGGCCGTGCGGGTGGAGAGCGCCGCGTCGCCGGAGGCGGTGCCGGCCCTGATGGCCGCCGCCCGCTACGATTGTGCGCTGCTCGACATGAACTTCGCAGCCGGGGAGCGGTCGGGGCGTGAAGGCATGACCGCCCTCGACATGATCAAAGCGGCCGATCCGACGCTCGCCGTCATCCTGATGACCGCCTACGGTGCCGTCTCGCTCGCCGTCGAAAGCCTGAAGCGGGGGGCCGACGATTTCCTGCTCAAGCCATGGCGCAACGAAGCGCTGGTCGCCGCGGTTCACGAGGCGGCCGGCCGCACCGGGGCAGCGCGTGCAGGCACCAGCCTCGACGTGCTGGAGCGCTCGGCCATCGCCGGCGCACTCGACCGGCACGACGGCAACATCGCCCAGGCGGCGGCAGCGCTCGGCCTCAGCCGCCCCGCGCTCTACCGGCGCATGGCAAAGCATGGACTCTAGCGTCCACGCCCGTCTCGCCACCGTCTCCGCTGCCGGTTGGCGGCTCCTTTTCGCGGCCATCGCCATCGCCCTTCTCTTCAAATTGCTGACGGAAACCAGGCATTTCGCCAGCGCCTCCGTGGTCGCCGCGGCGACGGCGTTGCTGCTGCTCGACATGGTGCGGGTCGCGCTCCGCAGCCGCGACGACCACCGTGTTTCGCCGGCCATCGAGGAACGGGCGCGGGCGCAGCAGCTCGATCAAGCGCTGGCGCTGCTCGATGCGGTCACCGTAGCCCTCTTTGCGCTCGGCCCCGACGGCCGCATCCGCTTCGCCAACCGCGCCGCACGCGCCTTCGCCGGCGAGGTGGCGCGGCTGGAGGATGCGCTCGACGGGCCGGCGGCGGCCGAGGTCCTGGCCTTGCCGGTCGGCGGCCGCCGGATCGTCGCGCTCTCCGACGGCCGCTCCATGCTGGTCTGGGTGGGTGCCGTTGCCACTGCGGACGGCGGGTCGCAACGGCTGGTTTCGCTGCAGGCGGTGGCGGGGGAGCTGGATGCGGTTCAGGTCGGCGCATGGCACGCCATGACGCGCGTGCTCGCCCACGAGATGATGAACTCCCTTACGCCCGTGGCCTCGCTGGCCGAGAGCCTTGCGCGGATGGCCGGGGGCGACTCGAGGCCGGCAGTCAGCGGCGCGGCGGACACGATCGCGCGCCAGAGCCGGCATCTGATCGATTTCGTCGAGCGCTACAGAGCGATCGCGGATCTGCCGGCTCCTCAATTCGCGCCGCTCGACCTGGCGACGTTCCTTG
>DASWMB010000008.1:0-12774 GCA_036399955.1 Allosphingosinicella sp.
CAGCAGGACGTCCTTGACGTCGCCCTGGAGGACGCCGGCCTGGATCGCGGCGCCCATGGCGACGACCTCGTCCGGATTGACGCCGGTATGCGGCTCCTTGCCGAAGAAGTCCTTCACCACCTCGCGCACCCGCGGCATCCGGGTCATGCCGCCGACGAGGACGACCTCGTCGACCGCATCGGCCTTGATGCCGGCATCGGCGAGCGCCTTGCGACAGGGCTCGAGCGTACGCTGGATGAGCTCGGCCACGAGCCGCTCGAGGTCGGCCCGGCTGATCGCCTTGACGAGGTGCTTCGGCCCGTTCTGGTCCGCCGTGATGAAGGGAAGGTTGACCTCGGTCGTCTGCGCCGAGCTCAATTCGATCTTCGCGCGCTCGGCCCCTTCCTTGAGGCGCTGCAGCGCGAGCCGGTCGGAGCGAAGGTCGATGCCCTCCTGCTTCTTGAACTCGTCGGCCAGGAAGTCGACGATCTTGGCGTCGAAGTCCTCGCCGCCGAGGAAGGTGTCGCCGTTGGTCGATTTCACCTCGAACACGCCGTCGCCGATCTCGAGGATCGAGATGTCGAAGGTGCCGCCGCCGAGGTCGTAGACCGCGATCGTCTTGCCGTCCTGCTTCTCTAGCCCGTAGGCGAGCGCCGCCGCGGTCGGCTCGTTGATGATGCGCAGCACCTCGAGGCCGGCGATCTGCCCGGCGTCCTTGGTCGCCTGGCGCTGGGCGTCGTTGAAATAGGCCGGGACGGTGATCACCGCCTGGGTGACGTTCTCGCCGAGATAGGCCTCGGCCGTCTCCTTCATCTTCTGGAGGATGAAGGCGGAGATCTGCGAAGGCGAATAATCCTTGCCGCCCGCATTCACCCACGCATCGCCGTTCGGCCCGCGCGAGATCGTGTAGGGGACGAGCTCCGTGTCCTTCTTGGTGATCGGGTCGTCGAAGCGGCGGCCGATCAGGCGCTTCACCGCGAAGACCGTGTTCGAGGGGTTGGTGACCGCCTGGCGTTTGGCCGGCTGGCCGACGAGCCGCTCGCCGTCCTTGGTGAAAGCGACGATCGAGGGGGTGGTGCGGGCCCCTTCCGCATTTTCGACGACCTTCGGCTTGCCGCCTTCCATCACGGCAACGCAGCTGTTGGTGGTGCCGAGGTCGATACCGATAACTCTAGCCATAGAATCCTCTTATGCCCCAGAAGTTCACTCTCCACCCGCGCCCTTCTTCGAGGCACGCGAGCGTTTCGGGTTCGATATAGGAGCGGTTCGGATTGCGACAAGAAGCCGCCATGGCCTAAAGGCCGCCCGTGCGTGTTCCTGTTGCAACAGCCTTTTTCGCCCTCGTCGCGCTCGCTTCCTGCGGATCGGGAGACTCCGGCGCGCCCGAGGTGACCGCCGAACATGTCATGGTGACGCTCCCCGCGGCGGCCGGGCGCCCGGGCGCGGCCTACTTCCGGCTCGAGACGAACAGGGCCGCGAGGCTGACCGGCGTGACGAGTCCGTCGGCGAGGCGGATCGAGCTCCACGAAGCAGGAATGCGCCCCGCCGCGTCCTTCGCGCTGACGCCGGACGAGCCGCTCCACTTTCGTCCCGGCGAGCGGCATGCGATGCTGTTCGATCTAGATCCTGGCCTGCGGCCCGGCGAACGGATCACCCTTACCTTCACCTTCGAAGGCGGCCCGCCGCCCGTGACGGCGGAGGCGGAAGTGCGCGCGCCCGGGGACGTGCCGACACATCATTGATGTCGTCATGCCGGACTTGATCCGGCATCCATGAACCGAAGCCGTCGCGAACCCGCGCAGTCCGAGTTCATGGACCCCGGATCAAGTCCGGGGTGACGGTGGAGTGGGGCTCGACCGCTGGCGACCGAGCCCCCTTTCCCTCAGTTCCCCGTGCCGCTCATTGAGGTCGTCATGCCGGACTTGATCCGGCATCCATGAACCGAAGCCGTCGCGAACCCGCGCAGTCCGAGTTCATGGACCCCGGATCAAGTCCGGGGTGACGGTTTTTTAGGGGGGCTCGGCAGCACCCTGCCGAGCCCCCTTTCCCTCAGTTGCCCGTGCCGCCCGCCGGCCGGTTCGCCAGCGCCGCCGAGAGGCCCGGCACATGCTGCGCGCCTTCCAGCACCTGGAGGGTCGAGCCTGTGAAGTCGTTGCCGATCGGCTCGACCCGCCCGCCGAGGCAGGGCTGGAGGAAGGCCTCGGTGATCGCCCAGAACGCCATCGAATTGGGCGGCCGCACGAAGCCGTGGCCCTCGTCGGGGAAGTTCACATAGGTGACCGGCAGGTTGCGCTGCTTCATCGCCGCGACGATCTGGTCCGATTCGGCTTTGACGACGCGCGGGTCGTTCTGCCCCTGGCCGATGAGGAGCGGCACCCGGATCCGGTCGACGCGGGTGATCGGCGACTGCGCCATCGCCCGCGCGCGGCCCTCCGGCGTCGCCGGATCGCCGATATGCCGGTAGAAGGTGCCCTGGAGGATCGGCCGCCAGTAAGCCGGGAAGCTCTCCATCAGCGTGACCAGGTTGGACGGCCCGACGAGGTCGACGCCGCAGCGGAAGCGGTCCGGAGTCCAGGTGAGCCCGACGAGCGTCGCGTAGCCGCCATAGGAGCCGCCCATGATCGCCACCTGGTCCCGCCCGGTGACGCCGCGGTCGACCGCCCAGTCGACCGCGTCGATCAGGTCGTCGTGCATCTTCTCGGACCACTGGCCGACGGCCGATTCGATGAACTGCTTCCCGAAGCCGGTCGAGCCGCGATAATTGACCGAGAGCACCGCATAGCCGCGGTTCGACAGCCACTGGTGGATCGCATTGTAGCCATATTGGTCGCGCGCCCACGGGCCGCCATGGACGTAGAGCACCATCGGCACCCGCCGCTCCGGCCGGCCGTCATTGTTGGCGTCCGAGCCCGCCGGCAGCGTCAGGTAGCTGACCAGGTCGAGCCGGTCGCGCGACGGGATCGCCACCGGATGCATCGGCTGCAGCTGGTAGTTGGCGAGGTCCGGCCGGGTCTCGAACAGCAGCCGGAGGTTCCGGTCGGCGCGATCGTAGAGGTAGAAGGTGGCCGGCTTCTCGGCCGCGCTCGCCGTCACGATCGCCTTCGACATGTCGTCGCTGACCGAGACGATGTTGATGTCGCCCTGGAGCCGCGAGCGCAGATATTCGAGGTCGGCGCCGATCTCGCCGTTGAGCGGCGTCCATTCCTGGCGAAGATAGTTGACCGAATAGGCGATCGGCTCGAGCGTCCGCGGATCGCGCAGCACGTTGCTGATGTCCGAGCGCGGGTTTGCGGCGACCACCGCGCTCTGGCCGGTGACCGGGTCCATTCGCATCAAAGCCGCCGTGTTCCGGCCGCGGCTGTCGACCCAGTAAAGCGCGTTGTCGGCGCGGTTGAAGCCGATCGAGTTGGTGGTCTGGATGTCCTCGGTGGGGATGGTGAAGGCTTCGGCCCAGGTGCCGGCGTCGGTGCGGCGGAAGACCTTGGTGGCGCCGCCCGCCCCCTGCTGGGTCGCGAAGCGCGGACGCAGCTGGTTGTCGACGATCCAGCCGCCATAGCCTGGATTCTCCTGGACCAGGCGGCGCGCGCCCGTGCGGTAGTTGATCTCGTAGAGATCGAAGAATTGCGGGTTGCGGGCGTTGAGGCCGACGAGGACCACGTCCTCGCGCAGCGGGCTGACGCCCTGGATCTGGGCGCGGACGCGCTCGCCGTCAGGAGTGAGGTTGCGCGCCTGGGCGGTGCGGACGTTGACCGAGTGCGCCTGGAAGTTCTCGTTGCCGCCCGCGTCCTGCAGATAGATGATGTGCTGGCTGTCGGGCGCCCAGAAATATTGCTGGAGGTTGCGCCGCGTCTCGCGGGTGATCGCGCGGCCGGCGCTCGGATTGTCGGCCGGTGCGACGAAGACGTTGAGGACGCCGTTCACCGGCGCGAGCCAGCTGACATGGCGCCCGTCGGGGCTGATCCGCCCGGCGGCCTGGACGGGATTGCCGAAGATGGCGCTGCGCGGGATCAGCGGCGCGGCCACGGCGGGCGTGACGGCCGCGGGCGCGCGGGCGCTGTCGTCGGGACGGGTGGTGCAGGCGCCGAGCGTCAGGGCGCCGCCCATTATCGCGAAAGCCGGCAAGGTCCAGGTGATGCGCATGGTCAGACTTTCCTCCTGTTGTTCTATGCCGCGCAAATAGCGCCGAAGCAGGGCGAGAGTCGAGACGGCCGAGGAAGCATTAGCGGCGGCGCGCGATCGTGCTATCGAAGGCGCGTCAGTTCTTTGCCCGGGGATTCAAGCATGGAAGAGCCGCTCGATCGTTTCCGCTCATCGACCCTGGGCTGGCTGCGCGGCACGCTCGCCGGCTGGGGCACGGTCCTGATCGGCCTCGCCGGCATCGCCGCCGCGCTGATCGGCCCCTGGGGCCTCTACCCGTTGCTGCTCACGGGGCTCGCCCTGGCCATCGTCCTCGTCGTCTGGTTCGGCAACATCGCCGCGAGCTACGAGATCGCGCCGGACCGGCTGCTCATCCGCCGCGGCATCTTCATGAAGTCGATCGACGAGGTCGAGCTCTACCGCGTCAAGGACGTCCGGCTCGATTTCTCGCTGGTGAACCAGATGGCCGGCATCGGCACGCTCTGCATCACCTCGAGCGACGAGACGACCCGTGGCGGGGCGCTTCTCATCCGGCACATCGAGCGCGCCGCGGCGCGCCGCGAGGAGCTGCGCCGCCTCGTCGACGACGCCCGCCAGCGCCGCCGCGTCCGCGAGGTCGACATGGTCCACGAGGACATCTGAGGGCGGCCCGCGTTCGTCGTCCGCCGTGGATGATATGATGTAACATTTTTCGTTTGGCGACGGCGGCGTCGTGCCTTAAGCTTCGCGCAACGGTCGGCATGTGAGGTGTTCCAATGGCCCGTTCCCTGCGCTTCTCCGCCCTCCCGCTCCTCGCCCTGGCGGCCGCCTTCGCGTTCACGCCCGCGGCCGCGCAGGAGGCGCCGAGCCCCTCGCTCACCGCCCGGGTCCAGGGCATCCAGACCGCGGAGACCACCGGGCAGAAGCTCAAGATCGACAGCCTCGACATCGCCGTCCGCATCCACGGCACCATCGCCGAGACGACGATCACCGCCCGCTTCGCCAATCCCGGCGACCAGATCCTGGAGGGGGACTTCACCCTCGCGATGCCGGCCGGCTCGGTCGTCACCGGCTATGCGCTCGATGTCGGGGGCCAGATGATCGACGGCGTGCTCGCCGACCAGCGCCAGGCCCGCATGGCCTATGAGGCGCGCGTCCGGCAGCGGATCGACCCCGGCCTTGCGGAGGTCGACCGGTCGAACGTCTTCCACACCCGGGTCTTTCCGATCTTCCCGCGCAGCGGCCGCACCATCCGCCTCACCTTCACGACGCCGCTGGATCCACGGACCGGCTATGTCCTGCCGCTCCGCGAAACGGCCGAGATCGGCGCATTCACCCTCAGCGTCGAGGCGCGCGGCAGCGGCCGCCCGCCCGAGGTCGCGCTTCCCCGCGGCCTCGGCAACGCGCGCTGGACCTCGGACGGCAGCGTCCACCGCCTGCGGGTCGAGGAGCGGACGGCGCGGCTCGACGGCGCCCTCACCCTCACAGCCCCTGCGGAGTCCGGACTGCTCGTCAGCCGCGCCGCCAACGGCGAGGCCTTCTTCCAGATCGCCGACGCGATCGAGCGGCCGCGGGACCGCGACGCCGCGCCGGTGCGCAGCGTCACGGTCCTTTGGGACCGCTCCCTCTCCCGCGCCGACGACGATCTCGCGGAGGAGATCTCGGTCCTGCGCCAGTACCTGGCCGAGGTGCGGCCCGACGCGATCGAGCTGGTGCTGTTCGACGCCAGCGGCGTCGAGCGCCGCCGCGTCCGCTCCGCGGCCGAGCTGATCCGCCAGCTCGAAGCCGTCCGCTACCAGGGCGCGACCAGCCTCGCCGTCCTCGAAGGGCAGGAACTCGGCGGCGCCGACGCCTGCCTGCTGTTCAGCGACGGCCTCCTGACCATCGACGGCAGCGAAGGCTTCCGCCCCGGCTGCCCGCTCTTCGCCATTTCGAGCGCGCCGGACGCCAACCGCGCCTGGCTGCGCTCGCTCGCCCGCGGCTCCGGCGGCGAGGCGTTCGACCTCAGCGTGCGCGAGGCGGGCGAAGTGCTGATCCGGATGACCCGGCGCGTGCCTCGCATCGTCGACGTCCGCTCGGCGAGCGGCCGTCCGATCGACGTCACCTTGCTCGACGGCGGCGAATATGGCTGGCGCATCGTCGGCCCGATGCCCGCGTCCGGCGGCATCGTCGTCCGCCTCTCGGGGGCAGGCTCCGGCGCTAGCGAACGCACCTACACTGCCTCGGACGCGCCCGCCGATGCGAGCGGCGCCGCAGCGCTCTGGGCGGCCGAGCGGGTCGCAGTGCTCGCTGCCCGCGACGACGTCGAGCGGCGCGAGCTCGTCGATTTCTCGAGGCGCTATTCGGTCGCGAGCCCCGAGGTCTCGTTCATCGTTCTCGAGACAGGCCGCGACTACGCACAGGCCGGGATCGAGCCGCCCGCCTCGCTGCCCGCCGCCATGCGGCAGGATTATGCCCTCGCACGCGAGCAGATGAAGGAGATGGAGACCGGCCAGCGCGGTCGCCGCCTCGCTGCGGTCGTTTCGCAATGGGAGGAGATGCGCCGCTGGTGGGCGACCCGTCACCCGACCACCGCCGCCGTGCCGCGCACGGACGACCGCGCCGGCCGCCGGCCCGCCCCGACGGTATCGCCGCCGCCGGTGGTCACCGTCCCGGTGTCGCCGCAACCCAGCACCGCGCCGCCCGCGCCGCCGCCCCCGCCGCCGCCGCCGCCGCAATCGGTCGGCCGCGACCAGTCCGACGGCAGCGAGAGCATTGCGGTGACCGGCTCGCGGATTCGCCGGCCCAATCTCGAATCGGCGACGCCGGTAACGGTCGTCCAGAACGAGGAGTTCTCGGTCAACGAGCTGCCCGCGGCCACCGCGCCGGGCACACCGCCGGGCCGCGGCGCGATCGCGATCGAGCCCTGGGCGCCGAACCGCCCCTATCTCGCCGCACTCGAAGAGGCCTCGGCCGCGGACCGCGACCGCGTCTTCGCCGCGGAGCAGGCGAAGCACGGCGGCCTCCCCGCCTTCTGGCTCGACGTCTCCGACTGGGCGTGGCGCAAGGGCCGGCGCGAGGAGGCGGTTCGCCTGCTCCTCTCGGCGCTGGAGCTGCCCACGCGCAACAGCCAGACCTTGTCGATCGTCGCCGAACGGCTGATGCGCTATGGCGAGCTCGACCGCGCCGTCGCCATCTACGAGCGTCTCGTCGCCGCCGAGGGCGACCGGCCGCAGCCCCGCCGCAGCCTCGCCCTCGCACTGGCGAAGCGCGCCGAGACCGCGCCGCGCGAGCGCGCCCGCGCCGATCTCGCCCGCGCCCTCGCGCTTCTCACCGAAGTCGTGATGACGCCCTGGAACGACGCCTATCAGGGCATCGAGATGATCTCGCTGATGGAGGCGAACCGGCTGATCCCGCGCTTCCGCGCCGCCGGCGGGCGGATGGACGAGCTGACGCTCGATCCGCGCCTCGTCGCCGCCATGGACCTCGACCTCAGGGTGGTGGTCGAATGGTTCACCGAGGCGACCGACATCGATCTCTGGGTCAACGAGCCGACCGGCGAGCAGGCGATCTACCACAATCCGCGAACCCGGATCGGCGGCCGCCTGTCGAACGACATGACGCAGGGCTTCGGCCCCGAGGAATATCTCCTCCGCGTCGCGCCCCCCGGAGCCTACGACATCCGCGCCAACGTCTTCAGCGCAGACCGGATCAACCCGAACGGCGCCCAGCGCGTCACCGCCCGCATCATCCGCGACTGGGGCCGCCCGACCGAGCGCGAGGAGATCGTCGACATCGAGATCCTCCCCGGCGACGGCGAACGCACGCGGCGGATCGGGAATGTGACGTTCGAGGGGCCGGCGGGGCGCAGGTAGCAAGGCTTTCCGGCCAAGTGCCTTCAGGATTTCTCAAGCGTGGGCGGCTAGTCTCGCCTCGTGCCGAAGAACCAAAGCTCCGCTAGGGAAGATCCTGCAAACGCGGCCCGGCCCTGCCTCGATCAAGTGCCGTACAGGATGCTGGTCTTCTCGCACGACAGCCCGCACGGAGTGCCGCTCTACCTCGTAGCGGGCTCTGCGAACCCAGCATCGGCTGCGCCCAAAGCTCTGAGGGAGGCGCACCGCGTCCACGGAGGAGCCTGCTTCTATTGCCGCAAGCAGGTGGCGGCGGACCAGCTTACCATCGACCACGCCGATCCCGTCGCCTCGGGCGGCAAGAACGAGGTCCAGAACCTGCTCATCGCGTGCAAGCCGTGCAACCTCGCGAAGGGCCACCAGCCGATCGAGCATTTCAATCCGCAAGCGGGTCGCGAGTGGCTGAGCGCGGTGCTCAAACAGGTGCAGGACCGCTTGAACCGCCTCTAGGGTTCAGCCGGCCCGCGCCACCCCTACCAGAGCCGGACGCAGCAGCCGGTCCTTGATCATATAGCCCGCCTGCATCTCCTGGACGATAGTGCCGGGCTCCGCGTCCGCGGGAATCTCGACCATCGCCTGATGACGGTTCGGATCGAGGGGCTGGCCCATTGCTTCGATCCGGGCGATGCCATGGCGCGAAAACACGCTCTCGAGCTCGCGCCCCGTCGCCTCGATGCCCGTGACCAGGCTCTTGAGCCGCTCGTCGCTCCTCAATTCGTCCGACACGAAGGCGAGCGCGCGCTCGAGATTGTCCTTCACCGACAGCATGTCGCGGGCGAAGCCCGTGACTGCATAAGTCGACGCGGACCTCGCCTCCGCCTCCAGCCTGCGCCGGACGTTCTGGGTCTCGGCCTGCGCGTAGAGGACGTGCTGGCGCACCTCCTCGAGCTCACGGACCAGCTCGTCGAGCCGGCCGAACCCCTGCCCTTCCGTTTCGCCGGACTCGTCCGCCTGGCCGGTCTCGTCCTGAACTTCCTGTTCTTCGTTCATGCCATCAATCTCGAAAGTGCCTGTGCCGTGAAATCAACCATGGGAACGACCCGCGCGTAGTTCAACCGAGTGGGGCCGATCACGCCGACCACGCCGACCACCCTGCCGTCCTGGCCGCGATAGGGCGCGGCGATAACCGAAGAGCCCGACAAAGCGAACAGCTTGTTCTCCGAGCCGATGAAGATCTTCATCCCCTGCCCCGCACGCGCGCTGTCGAGCAGGCGGACGATCTCCTCCTTGCCTTCCAGCTCCTCGAGCAGCTGACGGACGCGCTCGAGATCGGCCGCGGCGCCGGTATCGACGAGGTTCGCCTGGCCGCGCACGATCAGCACCGGCCGCCGGTCGCCGTCCTCCGACCAGACGGCGAGGCCGCGGTCGATCAGTTCCTGCGCGGCGCCGTCGAGCGCGGCCTTGCCGGCACCGATCTCCGCCGCCAGCCGCCCACGCGCCTCCTGCAGCGTCAGCCCGGCAAGCCGCGAGCTCACATAATTGCCAACCTCCGCGAGCGCCGAGGCTGTGGCCCCCGGCGGCAGCTCGACCACCCGGTTCTCGACCGTCCCTTCCGCCCCGACCATCACCGCCAGCGCCTGGGTCGGCGAAAGCTGGACGAAGCCCAGTTGCTTCAGCACCGGCTCGCGCTTCGGCACCAGCACGATCCCGGCGCAGGCCGAGAGGCCGGAAAGCGCCGCCGTCGCCGCCGACAGCGCTTCCTCGATCGGCCCGCCGCCGCGCTCCAGCCGCGCCTCGATCGTCGCGCGTTCCTCGGCGCTCGGCTCGGCCGCCTGCATCATCCCGTCGACGAAGAGGCGCAGCCCCGTCTCCGTCGGCACGCGTCCGGCCGAGGTATGCGGATGGCTGAGGAGCCCCAGCTCCTCGAGGTCCTGCATGACGTTGCGGATCGAGGCCGGCGAGAGGTTGATGCCCGGCAGCTTGGAGATCGTCCGCGAGCCGACCGGCAGCCCCGCGCCGAGATAGTTCTCGACCACCATCCGGAACACCTCCCGGGCGCGTTCGCTGAGCTCGGTGACGGGGGTCGCGGCCATGCGCCTCATGTAGTCGCCGCGCCCCGCGCCGTCACCCTCGGTGCGGGCGGGTCAGGAACATCCCACGGCGCCACCGGTTTCGCATCGCAACTTTCAACCTCCCGGGATCATCCCTCTTGGCCACCCAGCTCAGCTGCGAAGGCGCACCCGCATCGTCGCAATTCCTCACCGACGCCTTCCAGCGGGCGCTCGCGCACTGGAACCGGCGTCGCCTGGCCCCCGCTTTCCCCGAGGACGGCTGGGAGCGGCGGATCGACGAGGATGCGCGCATGGCGCGGCTCGAAGGCGCGTTCCTCGAAACCCTGCGCGCCGAGATCGCCGCGCGCGCCGCCGTAGCGCCTGTCGACTCCGGCGGCTTCCTCGCCTGGTTCGAGGCGCTGAAGGAGGATGGCCCCGGCCAGCACGACCCGCTCTTCCCCTGGCTGGCCGAGGAGGCGGGTCTCGACGACTTCCGCTGGTTCCTCGCCCAGGAAGCGGCGGGCGAAGCAGGGTTCGAGGACCTCACCGCCCTGACCCAGATCCGGATGCCGGCCGGCCCGAAGCTGGAGCTTGCCGCCAATTACTGGGACGAGATGGGCCGAGGCAATCCCAAGGGCATGCACGGCCCGATGCTCGCCGCCCTCATC
Source organism: Allosphingosinicella sp. (assembly GCA_036399955.1). Lineage (GTDB taxonomy): Bacteria > Pseudomonadota > Alphaproteobacteria > Sphingomonadales > Sphingomonadaceae > Allosphingosinicella. The sequence goes on from DASWMB010000008.1 coordinate 10,645, forward strand.
GACGAGCTCGGCCTCGAAGCGCGAATCGAGGAGACGGTCTGGGAAAGCCTCGCGCTCGCCAATGCGATGACCGCGATGGCGACAAGCCGCCGCTACGCCTGGCACTCGGTCGGCGCCCTCGGCGCAATCGAGCTCACCGCCCCCGGCCGCAGCCGCGCCGTCGCCGACGGCCTCCGCCGCCTCGGCCTCGGCGGCAAGGCGCGCCGCTATTTCGAGCTCCACGCGACCCTCGACGTCCGCCACAGCCAGGACTGGAACGCCAACGCGATCCGCCCGCTGGTCGAGGAGGACCCCCGCCGCGCGGCGGCCATCGCCGAAGGCGCCCTGATCCGCCTCGCCGCCGGCGCCCGCTGCTTCGCGCGCTACCGTCACGCGCTCTGGCACCGCGCGTAGCAGTCTCGCGCAAGCCCCGGCCGATCTTCCTTTCATCGGCCATTCCCCGCTTTGCCGCTATCGCAGAACCGGATAGCCGGCCGCTTCCCCGGGCTAGCGGCAGTATTGCCGATAGCGGCGCGTGAGGCGCCGGCCGAGCGCTTGAAAGAAGCCGACTGCGCAGACGGCCCGGTGGATCGCCCGCCCCGTCTCGCCATCGGGCTGCGAACTGAGTCGGGAATTCCTGTCTGGCCCGCGCCATTCGATTTCGACGAAGTAGTCGCGGCCATAGGCCAGCTCGCCGCGATAGGGCTCGTCGTCACGGAGAATCCCGGTCGGCCGGATCGGCGCGAGCGCCGCTCGAAAGGCCCGAAACTGCGCAGGCGAAACCCACCAGCGCTCGATTTCGCGCCGGTCCCCATATTCTGCGGAGACTGGGGGGCCCGCCTCGACGCTCCCGTCGGAGCGCACGGTAAGGCGATAGGAGGAACAGCCGCCGATGCAGAAGATGGTGACCGGTGCGACGTCGATCACGATCGTCTCGAGGGCGCCCGCCGTGACGCTGCCGGACGCGCAGCCGGCGGCAAGCAGGAGAGCGGCGAACGGACCAGCGCGGCGCATTGCGGGACGCTGGCGGATTGTGGATCGGGCGTCCAGCACCGCTTGGAACGGCACCCGTTTCGCTCTCCAGGTGCAGCACCGTGGAGCGCGGCCCCGGGGATGGATTGTCCGCGCGCCTCTGGCTAAGGGCGAAAGGCCAACGAAAGGACGAGCCTATGCGCCCATCGGGACGCGCACCGGACCAGATGCGGGAGATCGTGATGGAGCCGGGCTTCACGCGCCATGCGGAGGGAAGCTGCCTGGTCAGCTTCGGCGACACGCGCGTGCTCTGCACCGCCTCCGTCGAGACCCAGCTTCCGCCGTGGCTGCGCGGCAAGGGCCAGGGCTGGGTCACGGCGGAGTACGGCATGCTGCCGCGCGCCACCCACACACGCGGCCGCCGTGAGGCCGCCGGCGGCAAGCAGTCCGGCCGCACCCAGGAGATCCAGCGCCTGATCGGCCGCTCGCTTCGCGCCGTCGTCGATCTCCACAAGCTCGGCGAGAAGCAGGTGACGCTCGATTGCGACGTCATCCAGGCCGACGGCGGCACCCGCACCGCCGCCATCTCCGGCGCCTGGGTCGCGCTCCGCATCGCCATCGACAAGGCGATGGGCGAGATGTCCATCACCCTCGACTGCGACGTGCTGACCGCCGATGGCGGCACCCGCTGCGCCAGCATCACCGGCGCCTGGGTGGCGCTGCACCTGGCCTTCCGCCACTGCCTCAAGATGAACGTCATCGCCACCATGCCGCTGAAGGACCAGGTGGCGGCCGTCTCCTGCGGCCTCTGGCACGGGGAGCCGGTGCTCGACCTCGACTACGACGAGGACAGCAAGGCGCAGGCGGACGCCAATTTCGTGCTCACCGGCAAGGGCGGGCTGGTCGAGGTACAGGGCACGGCGGAGGGCGAGCCCTTCTCCGAGGCGCAGCTCCTCTCCCTGCTGAAGCTGGCGCGGCACGGCACCGAGCAGCTCTTCCGCCACCAGCGCGCGGCCGTGGGCATCGGCTGATGGCCCACAGGCGGCTGCAACCAGGGAAGCTGGTCCTCGCCAGCCACAATGCCGGCAAGCTGCGGGAGGTCGCGGCCCTGGTCGCGCCGCATGGCATGCAGGTGGTCTCGGCCGGCGAGCTCGGCCTGGCCGAGCCGGCGGAGACGGA
>DASWMB010000009.1:0-1937 GCA_036399955.1 Allosphingosinicella sp.
GCTTTATCCGCAATATTGCGCCGCCACGACAGCGACGGCGAATGACGAAGCCTTCGCTTACCTTCGCACCTTGCGCTGGCAGCCGGCGGTGCGGACGCTGCCCCCTTATTACGACGATCCCGCTTACGTCGGCGCGCTGAAGCGGCAGACTCAAGCGTCGCTCGCGGCGCTCGACTTCGCGCCCGAGGCGGTGCTGGCGAGCTTCCACGGCATGCCGGAGCGAACGCTCCACCTCGGCGATCCTTATTATTGCCACTGCCACAAGACGGCGCGCCTGCTCTCGGACGCGATGGGGCGGGAGCTGCTGCTCACCTTCCAGTCGCGCTTCGGCCGCGCGAAATGGCTGGAGCCGGCGACGGACAAGGTGCTGGAGGGGCTGCCGGGCAAGGGCGTCACGAAGGTGGCGATCGTCGCGCCCGGCTTCTCGGCCGACTGCCTCGAGACGCTGGAGGAGCTGGCGATCCGCGGCCGCGACAGCTTCCTCGCGGCAGGGGGGACGCATTTCGCCTATCTCCCCTGCCTCAACGACGGCGAGGCAGGGATCGAAATGCTGCGGACGCTGGTTGGCCGCGAGCTTGAAGGATGGGCCGCTCGGCCATAGAGCGCCCGCACAACGAAAACGGGAGAGAGAGACCATGGCACGCGTTGCAGTCGTCACCGGCGGAACCCGCGGCATCGGCGAGGCGATCTCGGTCGCGCTGCGCGACGCCGGCATGACCGTCGCCGCCAACTATGCCGGCAATGAGCAGAAGGCCGCCGAGTTCACCGAACGCACCGGCATCCGCGCGTTCAAATGGGACGTCTCGGACTATGACGCCTGCCTCGCCGGTGTCCAGCAGGTGGAGAGCGAGCTCGGCCCTGTCGACGTCCTCGTCAACAACGCGGGCATCACCCGCGACGGCACGATGAAGCGGATGAGCCGCCAGATGTGGGACGAGGTGATCGACGTCAATCTCGGCGGCTGCTTCAACATGGCCAAGGCGGTGTGGGACGGCATGAATGCCCGCAAGTTCGGCCGCGTCGTCAACATCGGGTCGATCAATGGGCAGGCGGGGCAATATGGGCAGGTGAATTACGCCGCCGCAAAGTCCGGCATCCACGGCTTCACCAAGGCGCTGGCGCAGGAAGGCGCGCGCGCCGGGATCACGGTGAACGCGATCGCTCCGGGCTATATCGACACCGAGATGGTGGCGGCGGTGCCGGAGGACGTGCTTGCAAAGATCGTCGCGCGGATTCCCGTCGGCCGGCTCGGCAAAGCAGAGGAGATCGCCCGCGGCGTCGCCTTCCTGTGCGGCGAGGATGCGGGCTTCGTCACCGGCTCGACTTTGTCGATCAACGGCGGCCAGCACATGTACTGAGGCGGTGGCGGGCCCCGTCAAACGATCGATGATGATCGCCGGGCACGCGACCTCGATCAGCCTGGAGCCGGTCTTCTGGGAGGCGCTGCGGCAGGCGGCCGAGGAGGAGCGGCTTCCGGTCAACGCGCTGGTCGCGCGGATCGACGCGGCGCGGATCGAGGCGGCCGACGCGCCCAATCTCGGCAGCGCGATCCGCGTCTGGCTGTTCGAAAGGGCTATTGCGAAGCATTCTCAATAGCGGCTATGCGGCTCCGCAAAGGAGTAAACCCCGCGTGGCCGCACCGACCAAGATCCGCCTCCGCAACCTCTGGCTCTCGATCCACGGATGGATCGGGCTGCTGCTCGCCGCCCTGATCATCCCGATCTCCGTCTCGGGCTCGGCGCTGGTCTGGCACGACGCGCTCGACCAGGGCCTCAATCCGGAGCGCGAGGTCCATTCGGGGCCGGCGCGGCTCCCGTTCGACGCGTACCTCGCCGCCGCGCGCAGCGGCCTCGCGCCGCAGGACCGGATCGCCAGCATCGCCTTGCCGCAGGAGGAGGGCGCGGTCGTCGTCGTCGGCGCGCGCGCGCCGGAGGGCG
>DASWMB010000010.1:0-2214 GCA_036399955.1 Allosphingosinicella sp.
CGGAGCAGGTCTACGCGGTCGCCGAGATGCTGCGGCGCATGCGGGGCGGCTCGGCGGTGGTGATGGGCGCGCTTTCGCCCCGCACCCGCAACGCGCAGGTCGCCATGTATCAGGCGGGCGAGGTCGATTATCTGGTCGCGACCGACGCGATCGGGATGGGCCTCAACATGGACGTGACCCATGTCGCCTTTGCTGGTCTTTCCAAGTTCGACGGCCATCGCCGGCGGCGCCTCTCCCCCGCTGAGATGGCGCAGATCGCCGGCCGCGCCGGACGCCACCAGAAGGACGGCAGCTTCGGAATCCTCACCGTCGAGGGCGAGCACGGCGCGGAATTCCGCCCCGAGGAGATCGAGGCGATCGAGGAGCACCGCTTCGCCAAGCTCGAGACGCTCTTCTGGCGCGAGGGCGATCCCGACATGCGCAGCGTCGACGCGCTGATCCGCGACCTCGAGCGGCGGCCCGACCGGCCTCAGCTGCGCGCCGCTCCGGAAGCCGTCGACCTCGCCGTCCTGAAGCGCCTCGCCGGAGACCCCGAAATCCGCGAGCGGGCGAAGGGGGAGGAGCACGTCCGCCGCCTCTGGGCCGCCTGCGGCCTTCCCGACTTCCGCAAGACCGGAGCCGACTTCCACGCCCGGCTGGTCGCACGCATCTACATGCACCTCTCCGAAGGCGAGGGACGCATCCCGCAGGGCTGGTATGCCGAGCAGGTCGCCCGGCTCGACAACGTCCAGGGCGACATCGACACCCTCGCGGACCGGATCGCGGGGGTCCGCACCTGGGCCTATATCGCCCACCGCGCCGACTGGCTGAAGGACCCGGTCAACATGGCGGAGCGTACCCGCGAGGTGGAGGAGAAGCTCTCCGACGCGCTGCACGAGCGGCTCACCCAGCGCTTCGTCGACAAGCGCACCTCCGTCCTGCTGCGCGACATCGGCAAGAAAGGCGCGGGCGAGTTCCCGGTGCTGGTCGACGAGCAGGGCGAGGTGACGGTCGGCTCGTTCCCGATCGGGCGGATGGAGGGCTTCGCGTTCGAGGTGGATCCCACCGCAAAGCACGCCGACCGCAAGATGCTGCTCGCCACGGCCGAGCGACGGCTCGGCGGGGAATATGAGAAGCGCGCCGCTGCCCTCGTCGCCGACACGGACGGCCATTTCAGCCTCCGCACCGAGCCGGGCCAGCCGGTCGCGATCCTCTGGCGCGGTCATGAGGTCGCCCGCCTCGGCCCCGGCAAGAACCTGCTCAGCCCGCGCGTCAATCTCGACCGCCGGATCGAACGCGTCTCGGACCGCGGCCGAGAGGCGGTGGTCGAGCGGCTCAAGAACTGGTTGCGCGTCGAGGTCGAGCGCTGGCTGGCGCCGCTCCGCCGCGCCGGCGCCGCGGCGCAGGACGCCGCGACGCCGGCCGCCGTCCGGTCGATCCTCGCTTTGCTGGTCGACGAAGGCGGCATCGTGGCGCGCGACCATGTCGCGAAGCCGCTCGCCCTCCTCGACCGCGAGCAGCGCCGCGCCGTCACCGGCCTAAGGGTCCGGATCGGCGCGCTCGACCTGTTCATGCCGGACGTGCTGAAGCCCGAGGCGATGCGGTGGCGCACGGCGCTGCGCGCCGCAGCGGGAAACGAGGCGATGGAGGCGCTGCCGCCCGCCTCCAGCGTCGTGCTTGCCGCACCGGAGGCGGCCGAGGCTCGGACCATGCTCGCGCGGCTCGGCTTCCGCACAGTCGGGCCTCAGATGCTCCGCGTCGACATGGTCGAGCGGCTCGCCCGTCACGCCCATGACGCCCGCACCGCCAGGTCGGGCGCCGGGAGCGGAGCGGTCGACGTGCCGCTCGTCACCTCGCTGGGCCTACAGCCGGCCGCCGTCGGCAAGCTGATGCGCGACCTCGGCTTCCGCCAGGCGGACCCGGAGGCCGCCTGGACCTGGCGCGGCCGCGGGCGGCGCCGGCGCGAGGAGCGGCCGGCCGATCCGTCTCATGCCTTTGCCGCCCTCGCCGGCCTCAAGCGTGGCTGACAGCCTCAGGCTCGACAAGTTCCTGTGGTTCGCGCGGATCGTGAAGACCCGCGCGCTCGCCCAGACGCTGGCCGAGGCGGGACGCCTCCGCATCCACGGCCGCGTCGTCGACCGCGCCCATGCGCCGGTCAGGGTCGGGGACGTGCTGAGCTTCGCCGTCCACGGCACCGTTCGCGTGCTGAAAGTCGAGAGCCTCCCGACCCGCCGC
>DASWMB010000011.1:0-9577 GCA_036399955.1 Allosphingosinicella sp.
TCGCCTTCGGCCTCATCGTCGGCCCGATCGGCATGGGCGGACTGTTCGTCGTCAGCCTCGCGATCCTCGCTCTGCTCGTCCTGTTCACAGTCTGGCCGGGGCAGCAGACGAAGCGCGTCGAATATAACGAGCAACTGCCAACGAAGAGGGTGGTCCAGCAGCTCGAGGGCCTGCTGGTTAGCGAGCGACCCGCGCTGCCGCCGCCCGCCGCGCGGCAGGCGGACGCGATCACCCAGCAGCTTCCCTTGCTCGAATCGCGCCTGTCGAGCCTCGACCCGCTCGATCCGCTCGCGCAGGACGCCCGCCGGCTGATGGGCAAGCACCTCCCCGAGCTGATCGAGCGCTACGAGCGCGTGCCGGCGCCCTACCGCCACGAGCGGGACGGCGAGGGTCTCACCGTCGACGAGCGGCTCGCGGCCAGCCTCAAGGCCGCGAACGAGGCGCTGGGCGACATCGGCTCCCGCCTCGCGCGGCAGGACCGCGACGCCTTCGAGACGCAAGGCCGTTTTATCGAAAGCCGCTACAAGGACCCTTCGGGCCTCGAGGGGAGCTGAGATGCGGGAGCTCGAGCGGGCGCTCGTCGAGACCGAGGACTTCCTGATGCACCAGCTCGGGTCCCGGGCGGCGCGGCAGGCGAGCGCGCGCAAGGTGAAGCGCGGGGCCGCCGAGGCGTTCCGCCGGGTGCGCCGCGCCGGGCTCATCTTCGTGCTGCTGCTCCTCGCGCTCGTCGTCTGGAGCGCCGCCGTCGCGCCGATCGGCTTCCTCACCTGGCTGGTGGCGCTGCCCGTCGTGTTCCTGGCGGCGATGATCAGCGTGATGTTCCCGACGCGGGCCGCGCGTCCGGCGCAGGTGCCGCCCGCCGAGGCGGTGGAGCGGATCCCGCTGCCGACGCTCGCGAATCGGTGCGAGCAGTGGCTGCTCGACCGCACCGACGAGCTGCCCCGGCCCGCTTTGCCCTCCGCCGACCTGATCCTCGCGCGGCTCCAGCATCTCCAGCCGGCGCTCGCCGAGGTGCCGGAGGCCTCGCCGCTCCACGGCGAGGTGCGGCGCCTCGTCGGCGGTCACCTGCCGCGCCTCGTCGACAGCTATCTCGCGCTTCCGCCGGAGGCCCGCGATGCACGGTCCGAGAACAGCCGCCGGCTCGCCGAGAGCCTAGACGTCGTGGCAGGCGAGCTCACCCGGCTTTGCGGGGAGATCGACGGCTGCCGCTCGACGAACTTCGAGATCGAGCACCGCTTCATCGAGACCCGCTACCGGGGCTGACGAATCGGAGTGCCTGCCCGATTCGCGGTGAGCCGCGCGCGATTCGGAATTGGCCTTTCACGCGACCTTGAACTTCTGTGCCAGCGCGAGACCGGGGCGCATCTGTTGCGTCAGAGCCACAGTCCCAACTCGCAACCGGTCGCCTGGCGCCCGCTGCCCGAACGGTCAAGGGAGCGAGGCAGGAAACTGGCCATGCGCGGCCGCGACACGTCGTCCCGGCGGCCGATATTGTTGAAATCTTTTGTTTTTCCTTCCGCCTGCCACATGCCGCCCGCCGCCCTGCTTGCGGCAGACGGATTTGCGACCGGCCGCCAAGTCGCTGCGGTTGCGCCTGCAAGTCATTGCCCTAGTTAACGGAGATCGTTGCTAAAACGGTTCGAATTTCGGTTTACGTTGAGTTTACGAAGGCGTATCGATCGGCTTCCACTTTCGGACAGGGAGGAACTTTCCGATGGAAAAGCGTGACATGGTCGAGCTGACCGAAGCCGAGATCGAAGCGGTCGCCGGCGGCGGGCGCAACACCGAGGGCAGCACCGGCATCCTGGGCTGAACGGATCCGGGTCCGGCCGCTTCGGCGGCCGGACCCGACCACCCGGCGAAGCGCCTTCGCCGCACCAACTCAGTCCTCGCCTGAAGCGTTGGACTCGCTTATAAGAACCCCCGGGAGGGGGTTTTTTCGTGCAGATGTTCAGGCCCGAAGCGATGCGTGGGCAGGACCGTCTCCATGGAGACGTGGTCCTCGTTCCGCCGGTTTCATGGCAGCTGCTCGGCGGTTTCCTGCTCGTCTCGATCGCGGCCGCCATCCTCTTCCTCGCAACTGCCCAGTACGGCAAGGTGACGACCGTCAGCGGCCGTCTCGCCGGCGACCGCGGCGTCGTCAGGGCGGTCCCCGCCCGCGCCGGGATCGTCGAGCAGGTGCTGGTCCGCGAAGGGCAGCAGGTCGAAGCCGGAACCCCGCTCGTCCGCATCGCGATCACGACGTCCGACGGCTCGGCCTCGCTCGAGCAGCGCCGGGCGGCGTCGATCGCCGAGCGGGACTCCATGCTTCGCGCGCGCGAACCGCAGGTCGCCCGTGTGACCGCGGCCGAGGCGCTTGCGCTTCGCGCCCAGATCGACGGCGACCGCGGCGAGTCCTCGGGCCTCTCGGCCCAGATCGAGGAGCAGCGCGAGCTGGTGCGCTCGGCCGCGACAGAGCTCGACCGAGCACGCCGCGTCGCCGCACGCGGCTTCGTCTCGGCGCGCGACGTGCTGGTGCGCGAGGAGCTGCTGGCGACGCGGCGCCAGGCGCTCTCCCGCCTCATCCAGGAGCTCGGCAGCCGCCGCGCCCGGATCGCCGCCGCCGAGGCCGATCTCGTCCGGCTGCAGAGCGAGCTCGCGCTGCAGCGGACCGATCTCGCCGGGCAGCGCGCGGCGCTCGCCGGCGCCGCGGCCGCCGACGAGAACGCGTCGAGCGTCCTCGTCACCGCAGCCGAAGCGGGGACCGTCACCGGCATCCTCGTCAACCGCGGCGATGCGGTCTCGCCCGACCGGCCGGTGCTCTCGATCGTTCCGAGGGGCACCCGCCTCCGCGCTCAGCTGGAGCTCCCGCCGGCAGCGACGGGGCTCATCGCGCCGGGCCAGGAGGTCCGCATCGCCGTCGACGCCTTCCCCTACGCCACCTACGGCACGGTCGAGGCGCGGATCGACAGCGTCTCCGCCGCGACCGTTCCGGTGACCCGGGCGGACGGCACCGGCGGCGAGGCCTTCCTGGTCACCGCCGCGCTGGGCGCTCAGTCGCTCGACGCGTTCGGCCGCGCCCAGCCGCTGCGTCCGGGAATGACGGTGAGCGCCCGCATCACCACCCGCTCGCGCAGCCTGTTCGAATGGCTGTTCGAGCCGCTCTACGCGGTCCGGCGCCGGTGAACGCGCCCGCCAACATCGAGACGAGCTTCTTCCCGCGCCGGCGGGTGAAGCCGATCCGCCAGGCCGAGGCGGCCGAATGCGGCCTCGCCGCTCTCGCGATGATCGCGAATTTCTGGGGGCACGACTTCGACCTCGGCTCGCTGCGCCGCCGCTTCGGCGTCTCCTCGCGCGGCATCGGCCTCAGGACGCTGATGGAGACGGCGGACGCGCTCGGCCTCTCGCCGCGGCCGCTCAAGGTCCGGCTCGACGGTCTGTCGGCGATCCAGCTGCCGGCGATCCTCCACTGGGACATGGACCATTTCGTGGTCCTCGAGCGGGTCTCGAAGGGCAAGGCCTATATCGTCGATCCGGCGCAGGACGGCCGCTGGCACGACCAGGAGTCGCTCTCGCGTCACTTCACCGGCGTCGCTCTGGAGCTCCGCCCGAGCCGCAACTTCACGCCCGAAGCGGAGCGGCGGCAGCTGCGCCTCGGCCAGCTGTGGAGCGGCGCCGTCGGCCTCAAGCGCTCGATCGGCCAGGCGGCGATCCTCAGCCTCGTCCTCCAGGCCCATGTCCTCGCCTCGCCCTATCTCCTCCAGCTCGCCGTCGACGAGGCGCTGCCGGCGCTGGACGTGCACCTGATGACGGTGCTGGCGGTCGGCTTCGGCCTCTTCGCGCTGGTCAACGCGGTCGCGGCGCTGCTGCGCTCGTTCGTGCTCCTGAGCTCCGGAACGGCGCTTTCGTTCGGGATCGCCTCCAACATCGCGCGGCGGCTGATGCGGCTGCCGGTCGACTGGTTCGAGAAACGGAGCGTCGGCGACATCCTCTCGCGCTTCCAGTCGGTGATCCCGATCCAGCGCCTCCTGACCGAAAGCGCGGCGGCGGCGCTGATCGACGGCGTGCTCGCCATCCTCACCTTCGCGCTGATGCTCGCTTATTCGCCGCTGCTGACGCTGATCCCGCTGACCTCGCTCGCCCTCTACGCCGCCTTCCGCTGGCTGACGCTGCCAGCCGAGCGCCGCGCCGAGAACGAGCGCATCGCGGCTGCCGGGCGCGAGCAGTCGGCGATGATTGAGACCCTGCGCGGCATCGTCACCCTGCGCCTCGCGGGGCGCGAGACAATCCGCCACGCCGTCTGGCAGAACCGGCTCTCCGAAGCGCTCAGCGCCAAGTTCGCCTATGAGCGGATCCATGTCTGGCAGGCGACGGTCTCTACCCTGCTCTGGACGCTCGAGATCGTCGCCCTCACCTGGCTCGCCGTCACGATGGCGATCGAGGGCGGCTTCACGGTTGGCATGATCTTCGCCTTCCTCGCCTATCGGATGCAGTTCGCCTTCGCGACCAAGTCGCTGATCGACAAATCGACCGAGTTCCGGATGCTCGGCCTGCATCTCGACCGGCTGTCCGACATCGCGCTGACGGCGGAGGACCGCGGCTTCGAGGAGCCGATGGCGCATCCGAAGCCCTTCCGCGGCGAAATCGAGCTCAGGGGCGTCACCTTCGCCTACGGCATCCACGAGCCGCAGGTGCTGAACGGGATCGACCTCCACATCCGCCCGGGGGAGCATGTCGCGATCACGGGGCCGTCCGGCGGCGGCAAGACGACGCTGACCAAGATCCTCCTCGGCCTCCTCGATCCGACGGCCGGCGAGGTGCTGATCGACGGCGTGCCGCTCGCCCGCTACGGCCGCCGCGCCTATCGGGAGAATGTCGCGGCAGTGCTCCAGGACGACGTCCTGTTTGCCGGCACCATCGCCGACAACGTCGCTGGCTTCGAGCCGGTCGACCAGGAGCGTCTCGCCGAAGCGATGCAGGCGGCGGCGATCGCCGACGACGTCGAGGCGATGCCGATGCGACACCTGACGCTCGTCGGCGACATGGGCTCGACGCTTTCAGGCGGACAGATGCAGCGCATCCTCCTCGCCCGCGCGCTCTACCGCCGGCCGCGCCTCCTCGTTATGGACGAGGGAACCGCCCATCTCGACGCCGAGCACGAGACACGCGTCAACCAGGCGATCGCCGCGATGGGCGTCACCCGGATCGTGGTCGCCCACCGCCGCGAGACGCTCGCCGCCGCGGAACGCGTCGTTGTCCTCGCCGCGGGCAGGATCGCCTCGGAGGCGGCGGCCGCTTCGTAGGAAGTTGGCAATATCTTTTGGTTAAGCATAGCCGCGAGCCCGCCTTCCGGCGGCGCTCGGGGGTTACTGGCGCCGAGATGCTGATCCGGATTGCAGACCTGTTCACGCGCCGCGCGGGAGCGTTCGTCCTCCTGTTCGCGCTGATCGCGGCCGGCTGCTCCCTCGCCTTCAGCTGGACGGACGCAATCGACAACGGCGTCGAGGGGGTGCGCCACAGCGCGTTCCGCAAGCTCCCTTCCGGCCAGACCGTAATCGTCGCCATCGATACGAAGAGCCTCACCGAGGTGCAGGGGTGGCCTTGGCCGCGCAGCATCCACGGCCGCCTCGTCGACCGCCTGCGCGAAGCGGGCGCGCGGCGGATCGTGTTCGACGTGGCTTTCGTCACGCCCTCGGCGGACCCTGCCCAGGATCGGGCCTTCGCAGCCGCCATAGAGCGAGCGCGCGGACGGGTCGTGCTGCCCGGACTGCTGGACAATGTCGACCGCCGCTATGGCGAGCGCGTCGAGGAACTGCCCGCGCCCGCGCTCCTGCGTCACGCGCTGGCGGGATCGATCTGGATCAGGATGGACTGGGACTCGAACGCGCGCAGGCTGCCATATTCGGTGCCGATCCGCGGCGCGCAACGGCCGGAGCTCGCCACCTTCCTCGCGGATCGGCCGACCCGGCGGAGCGACTCCTTCCCGCTCGACTGGTCGTTCGATCCCGAAGCCTTCCCGCTGATCAGCTATTCCGATGTCCTGGCGGGGCGGTTCTCCGCGGACTTCTTCCGTGGCAAGAACGTCCTCGTCGGGCCGACCTCGACCGCGCTCGGCGACCGCTTCGTCGTCCCCTCGCACGGGCGCATCCCCGGCCTCTTCATCCAGGCCGTCGGCTCCGAAACGCTGCGGCGACACCAGCCGGTGCCGATCGGCGAGTGGCCGGCGCTTCTTGCCGCCTGCGCGCTGATCGCGGCCACGGCGTTCATGCGCCGCCCGTCGCGCCGCTTCGCCTGCCTCGCCGGGACGCTCGGCGCGGCGCTGGTCCTGCCGATGCTGCTGCGTGAGTTCACCGGCATCGTCGCCGACCCCGGCGCAGCGGTCTTCGCCGCTCTCGCCGCGCTCCTGACCAGCGGCGGCGCCGCCATCACCCGCTCCGTCCTTGCCCGCGTGACGCTGGCACCCGGAAGCCAGCTTCCCAATCTCACGGCCATGTGCATGGCCGTGCGCAGGCGGCCGATCACGGTCGCGGTGCGGCTGCGCAACCACGTCGAGACCACGGCCCTGCTCGGCTCCGGCGGCCAGGGCGAGCTGCTGCGCCGCGTCGCCGACCGGATCAAGCTCGCCGCCTCGGACGGCCCCGTCTTCCAGGTGGACGACCACAGCTTCGCCTGGAGCACCTCCGACGCGCGCTCGACGACTTCCGACGCTCTCGAAGGTCTCCATGCTCTCCTCGCGAGCGGCATCGCCGTCGGCGAGCGGACCGTCGATGTGACCATCTCGGTCGGGATCAGCGACGATCCGGCGCTCGACACCGAAGCCGCGGTGGCGGCGGCGATGGCGGCGGCGAGCCGTGCCGAGCGCCGCGGCCTCAGCTGGAGCCGGTTCGAAGCGGACGACGACAACGACGCCGACTGGCGGCTGTCGCTGCTCAACGAGCTCGACCGCGCGATCGACCAGCGCGACGTGTGGGTCGCCTATCAGCCGAAGTTCGACCTCAAGGCGGGCACGATCTGCGGCGCCGAGGCGCTGGTCCGCTGGTCGCACCCGATGCGCGGCGAGATCCGGCCGGACCAGTTCATCCCGATGCTCGAGGACAATGGCCGGATCGAGAAGCTGACGCTGTACGTCCTCGAGACGGCGATCCGGGACTTTTCGACCTTGGCCGACGGTCTCACCGTCGCCGTCAACATCTCGGCGCGGATGATCGGCCGCAACCGGCTCGTCGAGCCGATCAGCGAGATGCTCGCCGAGACGGGCATGGACGCGCGGCGGCTGACCCTCGAGATCACCGAATCGGCCGCGATGGCGGGCTCGGCCGGCATCGAAGAGCTCAACAGCCTGCGCGGCCTCGGCATCCACATCTCGATCGACGATTACGGCACCGGTCAGTCGACGCTGAGCTACCTGAAGACGCTGCCGGCGACGGAGCTCAAGATCGACCGCAGCTTCGTCCAGGTGATCGCCACCAGCCGCTCGGACGCCGCCGTGGTCGACTCGACCGTGAAGCTCGCCCACGCACTCGGCCTCGTCGTCGTCGCGGAGGGCGTCGAATCCGAAGAGGTGCTGAACCTGCTGCGCCAGATGAACTGCGACATGGTGCAGGGCTATTATGTCGGGGAGCCGGGCAGCATCCACAGCCTGCTCGACCGCCTGACCATGCCCAACCAGCTCCGCGTCGGCCGCCGCCGCTGAGGCGCTTGCCGGGCGGCACATCCCGGCGCTAGCGGCTGCGGGTGCTCGGCCGCCTCCTTCCCGACCGGTTCATCCTCTGGCTGCTCGGCGCGCTCGCGCTGGGCGTGGTGCTTCCCGTGCGCGGCGGAGCGGCGCTGCTGCTCGACCGGCTGACGCTCGCCGCGATCTTCGCCTTGTTCTTTCTCCACGGCGTGCGGCTGCCGCGGGAGGCGCTGAAGGCCGGGCTGACCGACTGGCGGCTCCACGCCGCGATCCTCGCGACGACCTACGCCGTGTTCCCGGCCGCGGGGCTCACGCTCGCCGCCGCACTTCCCTCATTGCTGCCGGCGGAGCTCTGGGCAGGGATGCTGTTCCTCTGCGCCCTCCCCTCCACCGTCCAGAGCTCGATCGCCTATACCGCCATGGCGCGCGGCAATGTCGCCGGGGCGGTGGCGGCGGCGGCCTTCTCGAACCTGCTCGGCGTGTTCCTGACGCCGCTCCTCGTCGCGGCGATGCTGGGGGCGCAGGGAACGTCCGTCTCGGCCGGCGGGGTCGGCAAGATCGTGCTGCTGCTCTTCCTCCCCTTCCTCCTCGGCCACGCCTTGCGGCCGTGGCTGCGCCGGCCGGTCGAGGCGCGGCCGGGGCTCACTCGGCTCGTTGACAAGGGGACGATCCTGCTCGCCGTCTACGGCGCCTTCTCGGCCGCCACCGTCGAGGGCGTCTGGTCGCGGCTCGCGCCGGCCGAGACGGCGACGCTCGTGCTGCTCTGCGCGGCGCTGCTCGCCCTCGTCCTCGCCGCGAGCTGGGCGGCGGGGCGGCGCCTGCCGCGCGAGAGCCGCGCCGCCTTGCTCTTCTGCGGCTCGGTCAAGTCGCTGGCGAGCGGGGCGCCGATGGCGCGGATCCTGTTCCCGGGGGCGGCGGCCGGGCTCGTCATCCTGCCGGTGATGATCTTCCACACCATCCAGCTCATCGTCTGCGCCTGGATCGCGGCGCAGATGGGCGCCCGTGCGGACGAGCCCTAGCCCGCGGAGGCGAGGATGCGCTGCGCCTGGACGAGGTGCGGCCGGTCGATCATCCGCCCGTCGAGCGAGAGCGCGCCGGCACCGGGGCTCGCCTCGAAGGCGGCGACGACGGCGCGGGCATGGGCGATCTCGGCCTCGGACGGCGTGAAGGCGGCATTGATCACCGGCACCTGCGCGGGATGGATCGCCATCATGCCGGTGAAGCCGTCGCGCCGCGCGCGGGCGGCATAAGCGGACAGGCCGTCGAGGTCGCGGAACGCCGGATAGACGGTCTCGATCGGAGCGACCCCGGCGGCGGCGGCGCCGAACAGGCAGAGCGCTCGGGCGATCTCATAGGGCGCAGTGAAGCCTCCGTCCTCCTCGCGGCTGGTCGAGGCGCCGATCGCCGCCGGCAGGTCCTCCGCGCCCCAGGTGAGCCCGGCGAGGCGGCGGGCGCCGCCATAGCTGCCGAGGCCGAAGATCGCCGCCGGCGTCTCGGTGGCGATGGCGAGGATCTGGGCGGTCGCGTTGCCGCGCTCCGTGAGCCTGCGCGCCAGCTCGTCGACCGAGGCACCGCCTTCGGCCTTGGGAAGGACGATGCCGTGCGGGCGGGCCGACAGCACGGCCTCGAGGTCGCGATCCGCCTCGGGCCCGTCGAGCGGATTGATCCGGACCCAGAGGTTGCACTCGCCGTGGGCGGCGAGGAAATCGTGCACCGCCCGCCGCGCCTCGGGCTTGGCGGCGGGAGCGACGGCGTCCTCGAGGTCGAGGATCAGCGCGTCCGCGCCGGAGCCGAGCGCCTTTGCCATCCGGTCCGGCCGGTCTCCGGGGACGAAGAGGAGGGAGCGCAGCTTCATGGCACCATCTCCTCCCCGGTACGGGGAGGGGGACCATGCGAAGCATGGTGGAGGGGTCCCGCCGCCGA
>DASWMB010000012.1:0-1775 GCA_036399955.1 Allosphingosinicella sp.
GCGGCGACGAGGCGGCGCTGTTCGCCGGCGACCTGTTCCGCATGTATCAGCGCCATGCCGAGGAGCGCGGCTGGCGGGTCGAGATCATCTCGGCGAGCGCGGCCGAGCTCGGCGGCTACAAGGAGGTCGTCGCCTCCGTCACCGGCCAAGGCGTGTTCGCGAAGCTCAAGTTCGAAAGCGGAGTGCACCGCGTCCAGCGCGTGCCCGCGACGGAAAGCGGCGGCCGAATTCACACGTCGGCCGCGACGGTGGCGGTGCTCCCGGAAGCCGAGGACGTCGATGTCCAGATCGACGAGGCGAAGGACCTCAGGATCGACGTCTACCGCTCCTCCGGCCCCGGCGGCCAGTCCGTCAACACCACCGACAGCGCGGTGCGGATCACCCACCTTCCCACCGGCCTCGTCGTCATCCAGCAGGACGAGAAATCCCAGCACAAGAACAAGGCCAAGGCGCTGAAGGTGCTGCGCACCCGCCTCTACGAGCAGGAGCGCGAGCGGCTCGCGTCGGAGCGGGCCGGCGCGCGCAAGTCGATGGTCGGCTCCGGCGACCGCTCGGAGCGGATCCGGACCTACAATTACCCGCAGGGCCGCGTCACCGACCATCGGATCAACCTCACCTTGCACCGCCTCCCCGAGATCCTCGAAGGCCAGCTCGACGAGCTGCTCGGCGCTCTCGTCTCCGAGGACGAAGCCGAGCGCCTGGCGACCCTCGATGAGGGCTGATCTCCCCTCCCGCTCGCGGGAGGGGCCGGGGGAGGGGCTGTCGCCGGCACCAGCGCACTTATGACAGGCCCTCCCCTCAATCCCCTCCCGCAAGCGGGAGGGGAGGTCTCCATCGCTGCGGCGCTTGTGAAGCACGCCGCCCGCCTCTCTCTGGTCTCCGCCACGCCCCGCCTCGACGCCGAGCTGCTCATGGCCCACGCCCTCGGCATCGAACGCACCGCGCTCCTCCTCTCCCGCCTCGACGATCCTGCGCCCGCCGCCTTCGAGCCGCTCCTCGAGCGCCGCCTCGCCCACGAGCCCGTCGCCTACATCACCGGGCGCCGCGCCTTCTGGACGATCGAGCTGGAGATCGGGCCCGGTGCCCTCATCCCTCGGCCGGACAGCGAGACCCTGATCGAGGCGGCGCTCGCTTATTTCGGCACGGCGGGGCCGCGGAGCGTCCTCGATCTCGGCACCGGGCCCGGGACTCTACTCTTCGCGGCGCTCGCCGAGTGGCCGGAGGCGCGCGGCCTCGGCGTCGACGCGTCCAGGGCGGCGCTCGCCTTCGCCGCCCGCAACGCCGCCCGTCTCGGCCTCGCCGAGCGGGCGCAGCTCCGGGCCGGCGACTGGGCTCAGGGGATCGAGGGAGCGTTCGACCTCATCCTGTGCAACCCGCCTTATGTCGAGGACGGCGGGGACCTTCCGCCGGACGTGCGCGGCTGGGAGCCCGCGGCAGCGCTCTTCGCGGGCGCCGACGGGCTCGACGCCTATCGAGGCCTCGCGCCGCAGATCGGCCCGCTCCTCGCGCCGGGCGGCATCGCCTGCGTCGAGATCGGCGCCGGTCAGGCCGCCGCGGCGGGCGCCCTGTTCGAGGCGGAAGGCCTTTCCGTCGCGCTGCGCCACGACCTTGCCGGGCGCGACCGCTGCCTCGTTCTTCGCGGCTAACCTGCCTCACATCTTTTCCGCTTGGATTTCTCTTCGCGCATAGCTACATAGTTGCGCAGGGACGGGGGCCGATCACAGCTTGAAACGCGTGAGGCTCCCCGGGCCGACCCCCGATTGCTCTCATCGCCG
>DASWMB010000013.1:0-1644 GCA_036399955.1 Allosphingosinicella sp.
CGCCTTGCGGCACGCCCGGCGCGACGGCGCCCTGCGGAGCCGCGGCCGGCGGTGGTAGCGCCTGCTGCGGTGCCTGGCCCTGCTCCTCCCGCTCCTCGAACTCTCGCTCCAGACCGTCGCTCTGCATCTGGATCAGCCGGCAGCGCGCGGCATCACAGGAGACGATCGAGCCCGTCTCGACATTGAGGCGGACCACGCGGCCGTCCGGCGTGGAGACGATCTGATAGTCGGGCGCCTCGACATGGGTGCCGTCGCCGCCGCCGGCATAGAGGCCGACGGCAATGACGCCCGCCGCGATGACGAGGCTGTTCACGACGCGGCTCGTCATCCGCTCGATCAGCTCGGTCGCCGGCGGGTCCCTCAAATCATCGTCGCGCATCGCTCGTGCAGCTCCTGTCCGTCCGACTGTGCTGTAGGACTAACACAGGCGCCGCACAATCCCCGTGCGGTCAGATCCGCGTCGCCGTTCTCGCGCCTTCGCTGTCGCCGAATGGATTGCCGCGTCCCTCGAAGACGCCGCGAAGGCAAGTGGCGAGCGCCACGGTCGCACCGCGCGCGTCGGGAAGCCTGAGGTCGCCGACGCCGACGCCGTCATTGGCAATGCGCATGCCGCGGGCACCCGCGAACTCGGAGATGAAATCGCGCCCGCCCTCTTCGGAACCGGGGCGGATCGCGAAAAAGAGCCCCGGCCCGTCCTCATCGATCTCGGTGCGCGCCATCGCCGGGATCGGCCATTCGCCGCCGCCTTCCAACTGGATGTTGAGCGGGTAGACCTCGCCGTCCTCGAGCCCCGTCCACTTCTGGTTCTGGAGCAGGAAGCCGATGCCGTCCTGGCCAGGAAGCGCGAACACCGAGAGGACGGTGCCGGCGCGTTCGGTCGTGTGGACGATGCAGCCGTCGGCGCTCGAGGCGAGATTCCACCCCTGCGGCGCCTGAGCGGCGACAGGAGCAGGCGCGGCCACGGCAGCGGCCTGGAGGGAGAGGGCGATCACCGTACTCAACATAAGGGCCTCCGATCAGCCCTCCCGCGCTTCTGATCGCCCAACCCGCGCTGCTCGCTTTTTGTTGCAACGGCTCGGCGCGTTCGCACTCTTTCAGCAGGTCTCCAGCGCCGGCGGCTCGGCGCGGACCGCCATCCATTCGCAGCGCTCCAGGCTGATCGGATCGAGGAACATGCCGCCCATCCGGTTGCCGATCTGCCAGCGCACCTGCGCTTCGACCGCACCGATGCCCGGCACCGCGAGGGAGACGGTGCTGCCGATCTCGACCCACTGGTCGCATTCGGCCATGAAGCCGCGCGTGGACAGGTCGCGCACCATCACCTCGATGGCGAAGCGGTGACGAAGCTCGGCGCTTTCATCGACGGCGAGACGCTCCGACCGCCGCTCATGAAATGAGGAGCTGCCGGTCGCTGCGAGATTCGGAACGCGTCGTCGCCTGTTCATAACCGGTGTTAGGCCGTCAAACGTGAACGAGCCGTAAAGCGCCGGCTTGCACGAGTGGCCGCGGGCGCGAGCGACGGTCGAGACTAAGCTCTCGATAAGCCCTGCCCTGCTGCGCTATCGCACGATGCGATGAAGAGCCGCCTACTCCTCGCCGCCGCCGCCCTGCTGGCGGCATCCGGCTGCGCCGAGGACGAGCGAG
>DASWMB010000014.1:0-5485 GCA_036399955.1 Allosphingosinicella sp.
CTTCTCGCTGACCGGCTGGAAGGTCGGCTGGATCGTCGCCCCGCCGACGCTCGGTGGCCCGATCGCCAAGGCGCATCAATATCTCGCTTACGCCACCCCGCCGAACCTGCAGGCGGCGGTCGCCTACGGGCTCGGCAAAGAGGACGATTATTACCGCGGCATGCGCGCCGGCTTCGAAGCGGCGCGGGATGCCATGGCGGCGGCGCTCAGCGAGGCGGGCTTCGTCGTCCTCCCGGCCGAGGGCACCTACTTCGCCTCGATCGATCTCGCCGCCTCCGGCATCGCGGCGGACGATGTCAGCTTCTGCGAACGCGCCGTTCGGGAAGCGGGCGTCGCCGCGATCCCGGTTTCCGCCTTTTACGAGGAGGAGCCGGTTCGCAGCGTCGTCCGCCTCTGCTTCGCCAAGCGCGAGGAGACGCTCGCCGCCGGCCTCGCCGGGCTCGAAAAGGCGCGGGCGCTGTTCGGCGGCTGAAGCGCTTTCCAAACTCGCGCAAGACCCTCGTCGCTTCGCCGGGATTTCGGCATCCAGGAATATATGCGCCAGCGGCGCCGATTTGCCGGTGCGGCCGCCAGCAGGTGCTGACCCTGCGGCGCTAGGCGGCCTTGCGGAACAGCGACGCCGAGATCAGCCACAGAGCGGCGAAGAACACAGTGATCGGCCCGGTGAAGCCGAGACCGGCGGCAAGCGCGACGGCGAAGACCAGCACCTGCGCGATCGCCGCCGCGACCATCGCGCGCGCCATTCCCATCGGCCGGAAGCGCGCGAGCGCCGCGCCGACGACGGCAACGACGATGACGGCGACGTAGATCAGATTGGCCGGATTTTCCTCGTGGCCGATGATTCCGACCGCAAGGTTGATCCACAGGTGCAGAAAGCCGGCGGCGAGCGCGACGCCGAGCGCCGCCCGATAGGCGTGACGCGGCCCGATCCGCGCCGCGAGCTCATAGGCGATGCCGACGCCGGCGAGGAGGATCGCGAGGAACATGAAGTCGCCGACGTCGCCCGCGGCGCCATCGCTCATCCGCAGCGCGACCACCGGAAACAGCATGAGCGCCGCGGCACCCCCCCATACCCACAGGCGTCGGCGCGGCCCGGGCCCCTGCGCGTTCGGCCGTGCAACTGCCGTCATCTTCAGCCTCCTCTCGGCCCGAGAGTGCACAGCTAGCGCGGCGCGCCGTGAGCGGCATGAGCGGGATGTGAGGCTTCGCTGAAAAGCTGCGGTGGCGGCGCGCACGAGATCTCGGCTGGACAGGGTCGCAGACCTTCGCGCTGCCGCTCGGCTGCTTCGCCCGTGCCGGCGTGGACATGCAGCGGGTGAGCGTGCCATTCACCCTGGCCACGGCCGGACGGCTGACGCTCTCGGTCTCGGACGTGCGGATCGCCAGCGCGACCGTGCCGCAGGATCGCTGCGCACAGCCGTAGGGAGGGGACGAACAAGGATGGCGACCAACGTGCGGGGGCCGGAGCGGCCGTCGATCGTCGGCGACCGCGCGCCCATCTTCTGGGGGGCGTGCATCGCGATCGGCATCGGCGTGCTGCTGCACCTGCCGATGCTCGCCATGGCCCACGGGATGGGCAACCATCTCGCCGGCATGCCGATGGACCCCGAGATGTGGGCGGGCATGATCCTCATCGTCGCAGGCGTGCCGGCGGCGATCTACGGCGCGCTTCCGAAGCACCGCACCCCGCATGGCGCCCACGCCGGGACCAGCTACGAGGCGCCCGACACGACCCCGCTCGGCCGCTGGCACGCGGCCGTGCTCCTCGTCCTGACGCTCGGGCTCGTCATCGACGTCATGAAGCCGGCGACGCTCGGCTTCGTGCTGCCGGGGATGAGCGCCGAATATGGCATCAGCCGTGCGACCGTCGCCTGGTTTCCGTTCGTCGCTCTGGTGGGGACGACGGTCGGCTCCTTCGTCTGGGGCTGGCTGGCCGACATCTACGGCCGGCGCGTCTCGATCCTCCTGTCGACGATCCTGTTCGTCGCGACTTCGATCTGCGGCGCGATGCCGGCGTTCGAACTGAACCTGCTGATGTGCTTCCTGATGGGCTCGTCGGCCGGAGGCATGCTGCCGGTGGTCTACACGCTCCTCGCCGAGGTGATGCCGCCGCGGCACCGCTCGTGGGTGCTGGTCCTCGTCGGCGGCACCGGCCTCGTCGGCGGCTACCTCGCGGCGAGCGCCGCCGCGCACACGTTCGAGCCGGTGTTCGGCTGGCGAGTGCTGTGGCTGCAGGGCTTCCCGACCGGAATCCTCCTGCTCCTCCTTGCGCGCTTCATCCCGGAATCGCCGCGCTTCCTCGCCGAGCAGGGCCGCATGGCCGAGATCGAGCAGATGCGGATCCGCTTCGGGATCGAGCCGCGCCCGCGCCAGCCCGTCCCCGCCGACGCCGCGATCGCGCACCAGCGGCACGGGCGGCTGACCACGGCACTGGTCATCTCGGCGCTGGCATGGAGCTTCGTCAATTTCGGGCTGCTGCTCTGGCTGCCCTCCGACCTCCAGGCGCGGGGCTACAGCTCGGCGCTGGCGAGCGGCATCCTCGCCAGCTCGGCGCTGCTCGCGCTGCCGACGATCATGATCGCCGCCTGGCTCTATGCGCGCTGGAGCAGCAAATGGACCTTCGTCGGCACCATCCTGGTGACGCTGGCGGGGCTCGTCGGCGCGCTGCTGCCGGCCGAGATCCTGTCCTGGCCGCCGCTCCTCATCGCCGTGATCGCGATGCTGATCGTCGGCACCAACGGGATGATCGCGGTGCTCCTGCCTTATGCGGCGGAGAACTACCCACTGGGCATACGCGGGCGAGCGACCGGCCTCGTCGCGGGGGCGAGCAAGTTCGGCGGCGTCGCGGTGCAGGGCTTCGCCCTCGCCGGCCTCATCCCGACGCTCGGCGGAGCGGCGCTGGCCCTGCTGCTGCCGATGGGCGCATCGGCGGCGCTCGTCGCCTGGGCGGGGCGCGAGACGAGGGGCCGGAGCCTGCGCGAGCTGGAGGCGGGGATCTGACGATCGGACGCTCCCGGGACCGTTTTTCATGTCTCGCCACCTCGTCTGTCGCGGCGCGGCCGGGCTATATGAGCCCTGACAATCGAAGCGACGGGGTGAGGAGGAATCCGCGGCCTGATGAACAAACTCGCCGCTCGCGGACTTATCGGGGCGGGCGAATCGAAGGACGGACCAGACGAATGACCGACAGCCTCACCCACTTCATCAACGGCGAACGCGTCTCCGCCGACACGCCGCACAGCAGCGTCAACCCGTCGAACACCGACGACGTCGTCGCCCGTTTCCCGGCCGGCGGCAAGGATGAGGTCGACGCGGCCGCCAAGGCGGCGCGGGCGGCCTTCCCGGCCTGGGCGGACGCATCGCCCGAAGTGCGATCGGACCTGCTCGACAAGGTCGGCTCCGCGATCATGGCGCGCGCCAGCGAGCTCGGGAAGCGGCTCTCCCGCGAGGAAGGGAAGACCGTTGCCGAAGGCACGGGCGAGGTGATGCGGGCGGCGCGCATCTTCAAATATTTCGCGGGTGAGGCGCTGCGCCGCCACGGCCGCACGATGCCTTCGACCCGCCCAGGGATCGACGTCGAGGTGCATCGCGAGGCGCTGGGCGTCGTCGGGCTGATCACGCCGTGGAACTTCCCGATCGCGATTCCCGCCTGGAAGGCGGCGCCGGCGCTCGCCTTCGGCAACACGGTGGTGCTGAAGCCGGCGAATCCGACGCCGGCGATCGCCTGGGCGCTGGCCGAGATCATCCACGAGGCTGGCGCTCCCCCGGGCGTGTTCAACATGGTGCTCGGCGAAGGCGGCGTCGGCGCGGCGATCGTCGATCACCCCGAAATCGACGCGATCTCGTTCACCGGCAGCCAGTCTGTCGGCGGCAAGGTCGGCGAGGCGGCGATCCGGCGGCAGGCGCGCGTCCAGCTCGAGATGGGCGGCAAGAACCCGCTCGTCATCCTCGACGATGCCGACATGGAGCGCGCAGTCGCCTGCGCGATCGACGGCGGCTTCTACGGCACCGGCCAGCGCTGCACCGCGAGCTCGCGGGTGATCGTCACCGAAGGCATTCACGACCGCTTCGTCGAGGCGCTCGCCGAGCGGGCGAAGGCGCTCAAGGTCGGCGACGCGCTCGATCCCTCGACCCAGATCGGGCCGGCGGTGAGCGAGACGCAGCTCGCGCAGAACCTCTCCTTCGTCGACATCGCGACGAGGGAAGGGGGCCGCCTGGTTGCCGGCGGCGAGCGGCTCGAGCTCGGCACGCCGGGCTATTACATGTCGCCGGCCGTGATCGCCGACACCGCGCCCGACATGCGGATCAACTGCGAGGAGGTGTTCGGCCCCGTCGTCTCGACCGTGCGCGTCAAGGACTATGAGGAAGCGCTGGAGATCGCCAACCGCGGCGAGTTCGGCCTCTCGGCCGGCATCATCACCAACTCGCTGAAGCACGCCCGCCACTACCGGCGGAACGTGCGCGCCGGGATGGTGATGGTGAACCTGCCGACGGCGGGCGTCGATTATCACGTGCCCTTCGGCGGCACCCGCAAGTCGAGCTACGGACCCCGCGAGCAGGGCTTCGCCGCCGTCGAATTCTACACCCAGTTGAAGACCGTCTACATTGGAGGATGAGCTTGGATTACCCCGTTCCGACCGGCCAGCGCGCAACCTATCCCAGCTCGCGCGCAAGCGCGTGCTCGTCACCGGCGCGAGCTCGGGCCGGACGGGATCCGGGTGACCTGCGTGGTTCCCCGAAATGTCAGGAGGCCGCGGCAGCGCAAATGGTATAGGCCCGAGGGCGAGCAGGAGATCGTCGGTGCGCAGTGCCTGAAGGAACGGCTGGTGTCCGAGGACGTGGGCGGCCCTGGTCCTGTTCCTCGTATCGGACGATGCGCGGCTGATCACGGGGCACGAATATTTTGTCGATGCAGGATGGCGCTGAGATGGCAGTTGTAGCGAAGCCGAGGAACGTGTGGAGCGCCGGGTGCGAGCTGGGCGAGGGGCCGGTCTGGACCGACGGCGCGCTCTGGTTCGTCGACATCAAGAAGCGCAAGATCCACCGGCTGGCGGGCGAGGAGCGAAGCTCCTGGGACGCGCCCGAGCAGATCGGCTTCGTGCTCCCGGCCGAAGGCGGCGGATTCATCGCGGGGCTCGAGAGCGGGCTCTATCGATTCGACGCCGAGAGCGAGGCGTTCAGCCTCGTCGCCGAGGTCGAGCCGGAGCTTCCGGGCAACCGCCTCAATGACGGCGTCGTCGATCCTTCGGGGCGGCTCTGGTTCGGATCGATGGACGATGGCGAAGCTGAGCCGACGGGGAGTTTCTACAGCTACCACCGCGGCCAGCTGCGCCATTCCGGCCTGGCCAAGGTCGCGATCACCAACGGGCCGGCGCTCTCGCCGGACGGGCGGCTGCTCTACTGGGTCGATACGCTCGGCCAGACGGTCAACGCCTGCGACGTCGCGGAGGACGGCACGCTCGGCGAGTCGCGGCTGCTGGTGAAG
>DASWMB010000015.1:0-6816 GCA_036399955.1 Allosphingosinicella sp.
CCGCCCTGCGCGCCGGCTGCAGCCGGTCCGCCGAAGCGGCCGCGCCCGCCGCCGGGCGGCCGCTGCGGGCCGAACGGGTTGGAGAAGTTGATGCCCCAGCGGATCTCGCTGCGTTCGGCGCGGGCGAAGTTGATCGGCCGCGCGTCGATCCGGAGCAAGCGCCCGGAGCCGTCGCGCAGGAAGCGGTCGGGAAAGGACGCCTCGATCTCGGGTGTGGCGGTCGGGAAGGAGGCGATCGGGTTCTCGATCCGGCTGGTCGTGTAGTTCGCCGTGAAGTTCAGGTCCTCGTCCTCGAACGGGCGCGCGTTCATCCGCAAGCTGAGGACGCGGCGGTTGTCGGCGAGGAGGTCCGGGTTGCCGCCCTCGATCCGGCCGATGTCGACCGTCTCGCCGCGCACGAAGTCGAAGACCCGCACGAACGGTGTCGTCTGCACCGGATCGCCGAGCTGCTGCATCGAGGGGGCGCCGTCCTCGTCGGTGAAGGTGGCGCCGAAATTGATCTCCTCGATCGGCGACCAGTTGAGGCCGCCTCCGAGCGTCGTCAGCGTGCCGAAGTCCGAGAGGCGTTCGAGCTCGGCGTTGAAGTTGACCGAGAGGTCGCCGAGCTCCTCGAGGAAGGCGCGCCGGCGGCTGGCGATCGGCAGGTCGACGCTGGCCTGGAGGGCGCCGCGGTCGCGCGCGAGGTCGCGGCTCTGCTCCACGCCGCCGCGCAACGCCTCGCTCGAAAAGTCCCGGGTGTCGAAACCGGCGCGCACGGTCGCCGAGACCTCGCCGGCGGGAAGCTCGAAGACGGGTCCGCTCGTCACCAGCTCGGTGCTGCCGATCGAGGAGACCGAGCGGGTGCGGTCGGGTGCGACGCCGACACCGGTGTCGGTCCGGCTCGTGCTGAGGACGTTGTCGTAGTTCGAGGTGAGGGACCAGCGCCACGGGCGAAGATTGCCGTTGAGCACGAGGCCGAGATGCGCCGTCCTTCCCTCGGCGTCCCGGGTCAGCGCGCGATCCTGCGCCGCGGTCGGATCGGGGCCGAGGAAGCGCGTGTTCCAGTTCATGTCGAGACGGCCGTTCACGGTCGCCGAGACGTTGCCGAAAACGGTGCGGTTGAGCGTCCCGTTGAGCTGCAGCTGGTCGCTCTCCGGGAGCAGCGTCCGGAAATCGCCGACATTCGCCGGGGCGTCCGCGGCCTGGATGATGTCGCGCTCGCTCTCGAAGAGAGGGTCCGAATGCTGGTATTCGGCATCGAGGCTCCAGCGCCCAGCCCGGTCGATGCGCAGATAATTGACGTCGGCCTCGTAGCTGCCGCGCCCGCCCGCGGTGGCGAAGCCGCTCTCGAGCTCGCCGGTCGTCGCGCGGAAGCGGCGCCGGAGGACAATGTTCACGACCCTCTGGTCGGCGCGATAGCCGTAGCGGAGCGCCACTTCCTCGGGGAGGACGTCGACGCGCTCGATCGCCTCGGGCGGCAGGTCGCGGATCTCGCCGAAGCCGGAGATGCGCAGCCCGTTGAGGAGCACGACCGGCCGGCCGCCGCCCTCGCGGCCGCGGCCGCTGCGGGTCTGCGGCGCGATCGCGTCGAGCAGCTCGGCGACGGTGCCGGCCCCGGTGGCGCGGATGTCGCGCCGGTCGAGCTGCACCTCGGGCGGAATGTCGGTGTCGACCGCCCCGCGGAGGCGCTGCCCGGTGACGACGATCGCGCCGTCGTCCTCTTCCCCGCCGGCTTCGTCCTCGTCGAGGTCCGGCTCCCGCGCTTCCCCGGCAGGCGCGTCCGCCTCAGCGGCCGACTGCGGCGCCGCGGCGGCCCCCGGTCGGGGAGCGGCGGGGTCTTCCTGGGCGAGGAGCGGGGCCGGCGAGGCACCGGCCAGAAGCGCGATCAGCAGTCTCGGGGGCAAGGTACGGGCACCTGTTCGGGGCGGGAAGGGCGGCTGCTGAGCCCCTCTCGCTGAACGTTCGATTTATCGCAAGCCGAGGCCGTCGGCGGTGCGAAGCGGCGGCCGTTCAGCCGCTCAGCGGCGGCGGCGCGAGGCTTCCCACTCGGCGCGGGGCCGGCAATCCTGCGTCACGGTGTAGCGCCGGCCGATCCCGCCGCTGTTCGGCCGCAGACGGCGGCGGCAGACGACGTCGTCCGCCGGCTCGGCGGCCGCCTCGGCTTCCACCTCGACGGCGGCAGCGGGCTCCACGGTGGCCTCGGCGATGGGCGCCGCGGGAACCTGCGCCTGCACCTCGGCCTGCACTTCCGTCGCCACCTCGACCTCGACAGGCGCTTCGGCCGGCGCGGGCTGGACGGCGAGACTCAACGCGACAAGCAAAGAACCGAACATCCCGGGATCTCCTAAGTGCAGGCGAACGTGCCTTGTTTCAGGCTTTGACGGCTTCCGCAACGTGAAAAATAAACCTTGC
The DNA here is from genome assembly GCA_036399955.1 of Allosphingosinicella sp. Taxonomy (GTDB): domain Bacteria; phylum Pseudomonadota; class Alphaproteobacteria; order Sphingomonadales; family Sphingomonadaceae; genus Allosphingosinicella. The sequence goes on from DASWMB010000015.1 coordinate 2,392, forward strand.
GGGCCGGGAACGGGACAGGCCGGACAGGCGGCGTCGACGGCGGGTCAGCGCCAGCGTTCGCCCGGCCCCCGCAGATAGCGCCGGAAAAAATAGCCCCAGGGCATCGCGATCGGCACCAGCACGACGCCGACGAGGCAGTCGACCACCGTCGCCATCGTCCGCGGGTCGATCGCTCCCGCCGACCAGAGCGGCAGCCCGACGAGGAGCAGCCAGAGCGCCTTCCAGACGAGCTCGAACAGCAGTAGCGGCAGCATCCTCAGCGGCTGGAAGATGCCGATCAGCGCGAGCAGCGACACGCCGCCGAGCATCGCGCTCACCACGGAGTTCATCAGCGGCCAATCGGCCCTGTGGCCGAGGAGGGTCGGCCAGATGACGAGGGCGAGGCCGACGACGATGAAGGCGTAGAGGGCGCGCAGGACGTAGAGCCGCAGCAGCGAGACGTCCCCCGGCACCTGCGCGCCGTCACTCCTCTTCGTCGCCATTGTCGCGCCTCCCGTTGCCCGGTGCGGCATAGCATGACCCCGCAGCTGCGGACATGATCCCGCGTTGCAGCGCCATGATCGCGGCGCTCATCCGGCGGCCCCGGCGTCGGACGGACGTCCGCCCTCGCTTCGCAGCCGGAACGTCGTCGCGCGCCTGTCCGTTGTGCATGCGGCGGACCTGCCGGGATGGCTGAGCGGTCCGCATCATCACAGGAGAGTGACATGCGTGGAGTGACGTCAACTCATCTGCTCGCTTCCGCCTGCGCGCTGGTCGCGCTCGCCGGCTGCGAGACCATCGCCGAGGAAGTGAACGACGCCGTCGGCTACGAATATTATGCCCCGCTCGCCGCCTCGAGCGGCGGCACCGGTTCGGGCCGGGCCGAGATCAGCCTCAACGACGCGACCAACACGATCTGCACCGATCTCGAGCTCGGCGCCGGCGTCACGATGACGGCCGGGCACATCGTCGGCCCCGGCGGCGCGGTGATCGCCGACCTCGAGGTGCCGGACGCCAACGACCGCGACAATGATTCGGACGAATGCGACAGCACGACCGACGCGGTGATCGACGGCATCCGCGCCAATCCCGGTGCCTATTCGGTCCACATCGCCGCCTCGACCGGGGACCTTCTCGGCACGCTGCGCAACGAACCGAACAACTGACCGCGACCGGGATCGAGTCCCGCCGCTGAGGGCCGGGCGATCGCGCGGATCGCCCGGCCTTGGTTCATCCGGCCGCCGCCGAGCGCGGCGCCGCCGGTCAGATCCCGCGGTGGGTGTCGGTCGTCGTGACGCGGTGATCGTCGCGGCGCTTCAGGCCCAGCAGGCCGAGCAGGCCGAGCAGGCCGAGCAGGCCCCAGTCGAAGCCGTCGCCGCGCTCGTCCGTCGCCGCGCGGGCGCCCTCATTGCCTTCGCCTTCGCCGTCGCCGCCGCGGCCCTCGCCGGCCTCGCCATCGCGCTCGCCCTGCGCGTTCGCGATTTCGTTGGCGAGCGCTCCGGCCTGCTGCTGGACGTCGTTGGCCTGCTCCGCGATCTCAGCCGCCCGTTCCTTGACCTCGTCGGCATTCTGGGCGAGCGCCGGCGCCGCCGGCAGTGCGATGAGTGCGGCGGCCATCACGGCGCCTTTGAAGGTGGTGGTCATGGTCTTCCTCCTGTTTGCGCCCGGATGGGCAGGCGCGGCAGGAACGGGCGGCGCCCCGCAACCGTTCCGCAGGCGTTACTTCGCGTTGCGGCGCGGGACGGCCGCCGCGCCGGTGCCGCCTCTTGAACCTTGCCGCGGCACGCGCGATGTACCCTTCGCAACTTGAAGCAGGATTGTCCCACATGCCCGACCACGCAGACATCATCTCCGGCCTCGTCCCGATCGTCATCGAGCAGTCGAACCGCGGCGAGCGCAGCTTCGACATCTATTCGCGGCTGCTGCGGGAGCGGATCGTCTTCGTCACCGGGCCGGTCGAGGACCATATGGCGACCCTGATCACCGCCCAGCTCCTCTATCTCGAGAGCGAGAACCCGAAGAAGGACGTCTACATGTACATCAACTCGCCCGGCGGGGTGGTGACGGCGGGCATGGCGATCCACGACACGATGCAATATATCCGCCCGCGCGTCGGCACCGTCTGCATCGGCCAGGCGGCCTCGATGGGCGCCTTCCTGCTCTGCGCCGGCGAGCCGGGCCTGCGCGTCGCGCTCACCATCGCGCGGATCATGATCCACCAGCCCTCGGGCGGCGCCCAGGGCATGGCGTCCGACATCGAGATCCAGGCCAAGGAGATCCTGCGCATCCGTCACAGGATGAACGAGCTGATGGCGCAATATACCGGCCAGCCGGTCGAGGAGATCGAGCGCAATGTCGAGCGCGACAAGTTCTTCTCCGCCTCGGAAGCCAAGGCCTTCGGCCTCGTCGACGAGGTCTTCGAGAAGCGCCCGGCCCCGGCCGACGAGGACGCGGCGAGGGCGGCGAGCGCGGCCGCGTAAGCGATTGCGGATCGGGCACGATCGTTCATGTCGTCGCCTTCGCTTTGTGCGTTTGGGCGAAGCTGGAGCTGTTCTCGAAGGATCTGCCCTTGACTGGAGCGAGCCGCGCGCGTTGACTGCGGGCGGGGGGGCTCGTGACGAATCAAGCAATCGCCAACGCCGTAGATCCGCCTTCGGTTTCCGCGACTGACGCTGCCGCTCGCACGGAGACCGGATCAACGGTGTCCGCTCCCGAAGCAAACCTCACGTTGGTCATATGCGCGTTTGGCCTCGTCGCCGTAGTGCTTTTCTATTTCTTGATCAGCTCGGGCAAATGCACTCCCTTCGTTCTGCGGATCTATGTCGTTGTACTGCTCATCATCGGCACCCTTCTGATCGTGTCGAGCTCGTACGATCTGGCCGACGTCGCTCCGGTTTTCGGATTTTTTGGGACCCTCGCGGGATATTTGTTGGGGCGCTCGGAACGGCAGTCCGATGCGCGCGATTAGCCGTGGTGCTGCCACCGCCGTAGCCGCTGCGTTCGCCGCGCCGGCAGCTCTCGCTGCACCACCTAACATATTCTTCCTGTCGAACACGACGAAGGTGGACGTCACCTGCAGCATCGCGCTTGATGCGGCAGCCCCGCCGAGCAAGGTGCTGATCGGCGGTAGCCGCCAGTGGATCGATTCAAGTCTGGTCGGCTCGCTCCGGTTGGTTTCCTGCGCCCCGCCCGTCGTCGGCAGCCTCTTCCGGCTGAAGCGCGGGCAGAGGTATCTGCTGCAGCGGCGCCAGCCTGCTGCCACCATCGAGCTAGTGAGAGTCGCCGCCGGCAAGTGACGAGCGGTGCCCGCCAGGGGCGGAATCACTGGCGTAACCGCCGTCCGCATCCTAGATAGTTGAGGCGGCACCGTTTTCAGCTCGGGTTGGTGCGGTCTGAGCCGGCAGCGGGTGCGGCCCATCCGCGGGGCTTAACGTTTAGGCCATTGTGATCGTGCTAATTTGCCGTCAGGATGCGGGCGGCGACGATGAGGCAGGCGGCAAGCGCCTGAAAAGGTTGATCGAATGACGAAGCTTTCCGGCGGCGACTCCAAGAGCACCCTCTATTGCTCGTTCTGCGGCAAGTCGCAGCACGAGGTGAGGAAGCTCATCGCCGGCCCGACCGTGTTCATCTGCGACGAGTGCGTCGAGCTGTGCAACGACATCATCCGCGAGGAGACCAAATCGTCGCTGGTGAAGACCCGCGACGGCGTGCCGACGCCGCTCGAGATCTGCAAGGTGCTCGACGATTATGTGATCGGCCAGAGCCACGCCAAGCGCGTGCTCTCGGTCGCGGTGCACAACCATTACAAGCGCCTCGCCCACGGCCAGAAGGGCGCCGACGTCGAGCTCGCCAAGTCCAACATCCTGCTCGTCGGGCCGACCGGCTGCGGCAAGACGCTGCTCGCCCAGACCCTGGCTCGGATCCTCGACGTGCCCTTCACCATGGCCGACGCGACGACGCTCACCGAAGCCGGCTATGTCGGCGAGGACGTCGAGAACATCATCCTGAAGCTGCTCCAGAGCTCCGACTACAATGTCGAGCGGGCGCAGCGCGGGATCGTCTATATCGACGAGATCGACAAGATCAGCCGCAAGTCCGACAACCCCTCGATCACGCGCGACGTCTCGGGCGAGGGCGTCCAGCAGGCTTTGCTCAAGCTGATGGAAGGCACCACCGCCTCCGTCCCGCCGCAGGGCGGCCGCAAGCACCCGCAGCAGGAGTTCCTGCAGGTCGACACGACCAACATCCTGTTCATCTGCGGCGGCGCCTTCTCCGGGCTCGAGCGGATCATCGCGGACCGCCTCCAGGGCAAGTCGATCGGCTTCGGCGCCTATGTCGCCGCGCCCGACGAGCGCCGCACCGGCGAGGTGCTGCGCCAGACCGAGCCCGAGGATCTCCTGAAGTTCGGCCTCATCCCCGAATTCGTCGGCCGCCTGCCGGTGATCG
>DASWMB010000016.1:0-7460 GCA_036399955.1 Allosphingosinicella sp.
CGATGCGGTTCTCCGTCTCGTCGCGCGTGTCGGCGCGGCGGAAGGTGACCGGATCGAAGCCGTCATATTCGCTCGTGCCGGCGACATGGAGGCCGGTGACGCCGAGCTCGACGCCGGGGCCGGGGCGCAAGGCGACGCGCAGACCGAGGCTCCGATTGTCGAAGCCGTCGCGGTCGCCGCCGGCACCGCCGAACGAGTCGATGCCGTCGCCGCTCAGCCAGGACGCGTTTGCGGAGAGGCCGAGCTCGCCGCGGCGGACCGCCGCCTGGGCCGAGCCGCGGACGCTGTCCTGGCCGCCATATTCGGCGAGGGCGGCGAAGCCCCGGCGGGCGAACGGGTCGGCGGTCTCGACCGAGACGACACCGCCGAGCGCCTCCGGGCCCCAAAGCGCCGATTGCGGACCCGGGATGAGCTCGATGTGCGAAAGGAGATCGGTGTTGAGAAGCTCGAAGCGCGCTTCGTTGCCGGCGGCGGGGTCGTTGAAGCGGATGCCGTCGATGAAGAGGAGGCTGTGGTTGGCCTCTGCGCCGCGAATGCGGAGCTGCGTCTGCGTCCCGCGGGGACCCGAGACCGAGACGGAGACGCCCGGCAGCAGGCGAAGCGCGTCGGCTCCCTGCGGAAGGTCCAGCACCTTCAGCGCCCGCTCCTCGATGGTGGTGACCGATGCGGCCGCCTCGGCCTGTGCGACGGGCTCGCGCGAGCCGGTGACGACGATCGCGCCGGGCACCTGCAATGCTGCGACGAGAAGAAAAGGATCCATGGCAACCTCCTGAAAAACGACACGAATGTCGTCACGGAGGCGCCGGCGCATCAGGCGCCGAAGCCACGCACCCCAGGCTGGTCCCGGCCGGATGCGGACGACAGGCGGAGGCTGTTTTCTGGCTCGCGGGCCGTCCCGGAAGACGATCCGCTTACAGTTGCGGGCACAGCGCCGGTCTTGCACCGGACTTGCCATTTAAGCCGCTCCTCCCGAGGCTCGGAAGAGGCGGCACCTTCACCGGAGACGATCCTATTGCGCCGCAGCATGGCTTGTCAATTTCGGCCTTTGCCGCTAGAGCGCCTCCCTATGTCTGACCCAGGCTGGTCGGAACCAGCCAAACCACTGAAAGACAAAGACAATGAAGACCGGCGCGCACCCCAATTACCACATGATCAAGGTCCAGATGACCGACGGTACCGTGTTCGAGACCCGCTCCACCTGGGGCAAGGAAGGCGACACGCTGCAGCTCGAGATCGATCCGACCGCCCACCCGGCCTGGACCGGCGGCACCGGCCGCACGCTCGACGCGGGCGGTCAGGTCGCCCGCTTCAACAAGCGCTTCGGCGGCCTCACCCTCGGCGGCCGCAAGTAAGCCGGCCTTGAGCGCCGCGCCGCGCATCGAGACGGCGCGGCTCATTCTCCGCCAGGCCGAGGCGCGGGACCTCGACCCGCACGCCGCGATGCTCCGCGACCCGGCGGTGATGCGCCACCTCGGCGCGCCGATCGCGCGCGAGGACGCCTGGCGACGCATGCTGCAGGGGCCTGGCCTGTGGGCGATGCTCGGCTACGGATACTGGTCCGTCGAGCGGCGCGAGGACGGCGCCTATATCGGCAATCTCGGCTTCGCCGACTTCAAGCGCGAGCTCGAGCCGTCGCTCGAGGGCCTGCCGGAGATGGGCTGGCTGTTCGCCGCTTCGGTGCACGGACGAGGCTATGCGTCTGAAGGCGTGGCGGCGGCGCTCGCTTGGGCCGACGAGACGCTTCGCGCGTCCCGGATCGTCGCCATCATCGCGCCCAACAACGCGCCTTCTATCCGGCTGGCCGAGCGCGCCGGCTTCTCGCGCGCCGAAGAGACGATCTACAAGGGCGATCCGACGCTCATCTTCAGGCGGGAGGCCGGCGCGCTGAAACAGTAGAAACACGAAAGGCCGCGCCGCGACATCGCCGCGAAACCGCGCGTCGCCACAAGAGCCGCATCACGCCCCGCTGGAAGGCCCGAGATGCGCAAGCTCTATTACGACCCGTCGTCCACCGTCTGCCGCCCGATCGCCATGTTCCTCGCCGAGCACGATCTCGGCGTCGAGCCCGTCCACATCGACCTGAAGCGCGGGGAGCAGCGCAGCGACTGGTTCGCCCGCCTCAATCCCAACATGGCCGTGCCGGTGTTCGAGGAGGACGGCTTCGTGCTCACCGAATCCGCGGCGATCCTGCGCTATCTGGCGCAGATCGCGGACTCGCCGGCCTATCCGCGCGATCTTCGCGCCCGCGCCCGCATCGACGAGGCGCTCGACTGGTTCAACACCGGCTTCTACCGCGACCATGGCTACGGCCTCGTCTACCCGCAGATCCTGCCTCATTACCGCCACGGGCAGCGGCCCGATCTGCTCGCCTGGCACCGCGCCCGGGCCGAGACGCGGCTGCAGGTCCTGAACGACCGCATGATCGGCGACCACGGCCTGTGGGCGACCGGCGAGGACTTTTCGATCGCCGACATGTTCGGCGCCGTCCTCGTTACCATCGGCGAGCTGGTCGGCTTCGACCTCGAACCCTATCCGAACGTCCGCCGCTGGCTCGCCGCCGTCCAGGCGCGGCCGTTCTGGAGCGAGGCGAACGCCGCCTTTTACGGCTGGCAGGCGTCGCTTCGCGGCGCGGCCATCGCCGCCTGATCCCTCACGAAAGAACGAACAAGGAGACCGACCATGAAGTCCGCCCTTCTGCTTGCCACGCTTCCTCTGTACCTCTTTGCCGCCGCTCCGGCAGCGGCTTCGCCCGAGTCCGACCTCGCCGCATGGCGGGCCGCGACCGAGCGCTTCCGCGACGTCGACGTCGCGCTGGCCGAGGGCTATATGCCGGAGCCCACCAACACCTGCGAAACGGCGACCAACATGGGCGCGCCCGCATCGCTGGGCGCGATGGGCATCCACTATGTCCGCCCGGACCTGCTCGGCATCACCGCGCCGCCCAACCCGCGCGTCGACGGCAACGGCACCCACACCGACTTCACCCGTCCCGCGATCCTCATCTACGAACCCCAGGCCGACGGCTCGCTGGAGCTGGTGGCGATCGAGAACCTCGTCTTCCAGCGCGCCTGGCACGCCGCCGGCAATGCCGAGCGCCCGAGCGTCCACGGTCGCGAGTGGGACCGGATGGAGGACGATCCTGCAACGCCGCTCGATGAAGCGCATGGCTTTGCGCCGCATTACGACCAGCATGTCTGGCTCTATCGCGACAATCCCAACGGCATCTACGCGCAGTACAACCCGAACGTGAGCTGCGCGAACCACCGCGGCGGCGGCCACGGCGGCCACGGCGGCCATTGAAGCCTAGCCGGCGTCCGGCAGGACCTCGCGCCGGTGCGCGTCGAGCCCCGGGCTCGGCCCGTCGGCGACCTGCCGGACGCCGTCGATGACGATCGGAGAGGCGACGCCCGGTACGCCTGCGCGCTCGATCCTGAGCCCGCGGGCGAGGACCTGCGGATCGGCGAACACCTCCGCGACATTGTTGATCGGCCCGGCCGGCACCCCCGCCGACGCCAAAGCCGCAAGCAGCTCCTCCTTGCGCCGCAGGGCGAGGGCAGGGGAGAGGGCCGCCGCCAGCGCCTCCCGGTGCGCGACGCGGTCGCGATTGCCGAGGAAGCGGGGATCGTCCGCCAGCCCCCCCAGCCCGAGCAGCTCGCACAGCCGCCGGAACTGGCCGTCATTGCCGACCGCCACGATGATGTGGCCGTCAGCCAGCGCGAAGGTCTGGTAGGGCGCGATATTGGGGTGCGCGTTGCCGAGCCGGCGCGGCGGCGTTCCCGAGACGAGATAGTTCATCGCCTGGTTGGCGAGCACCGCCACCTGGGTGTCGAGCAGGGCCATGTCGATCCAGCAGCCTTTGCCGGTTGCCTCGCGGCCGCGCAGCGCGGCGAGGATCGCGGTCGAGGCGTAGACGCCGGTGAAGATGTCGGCAAAGGCGACGCCGATCTTCTGCGGCTCGCCGTCGGGATCGCCGGTCAGGTCCATGATCCCGCCCATGCCCTGGATCATGAAGTCGTAGCCGGCGCGCGAGGCATAGGGGCCGTCCTGTCCGAAGCCGGTGATCGAGCAATAGACCAGGCGCGGGTTGAACTGCGACAGGCTCGCAAAATCGAGGCCATATTTCGCAAGGCCGCCGACCTTGAAGTTCTCGATCAGCACGTCCGCTTCGGCTGCGAGGGCGCGGACCTGGGCCCGGCCTTCGGCCGTCTCGAGGTCGATCGCGACCGACTTCTTGCCGCGGTTGCAGCCGTGGAAATAAGCCGCCGCGCCGTCGGCCGCGAAGGGGGGCCCCCAGTCGCGGGTGTCGTCGCCCGAGCCGGGCCGCTCCACCTTCACGACGCCGGCGCCGAGATCGGCGAGGAGCTGCCCCGCCCACGGCCCGGCAAGGATCCGCGCGAGCTCCAGGACCTTGAGGCCGGAAAGCGGCTTATCCACCGTTCGTCATGCCGGACTTGATCCGGCATCCATGAACCGAAGCCTCGGCGAACCCGCACGATCCGTGTTCACGGATTCCAACGTTCGCCGGAATGACGGGCGCCGTCAAAACGCGGGGATCCCGGTGATGGCGCGGCCGAGGATCAGGGCGTGGACGTCGTGGGTGCCCTCATAGGTGTTGACCGTCTCGAGGTTCATCGCGTGGCGCATCACCTGGAACTCGGCCGAGATGCCGTTGCCGCCGTGCATGTCCCGGGCGGTGCGCGCGATGTCGAGCGCCTTGCCGACATTGTTGCGCTTGATGAGGCTGATCGTCTCGGGGATCAGCTCGCCCTCGTCCATGCGCCGACCGACGCGCAACGCCGCCTGGAGGCCCAAGGCGATCTCGGTCGCCATGTTGGCGAGCTTCAATTGGACGAGCTGGGTACCGGCGAGCGGGCGGCCGAACTGCTTGCGGTCGAGCGTGTAGCTGCGCGCCGCGTGGAAGCAGGCTTCGGCCGCGCCCATCGCGCCCCAGGCGATGCCGTAGCGGGCGCGGTTGAGGCAGCCGAACGGACCCTTCAGCCCCTCCACGTTCGGGAGCAGGGCGTCCTCGCCGACTTCCACCCCGTCCATGACGATCTCGCCGGTGATCGAGGCGCGCAGGGAGAGCTTCTGCTTGATCGCGGGGGCGGAGAGGCCGTTCATCCCCTTTTCGAGGACGAACCCGCGGATCTTGCCGCCATGCGCGTCCGATTTCGCCCAGACGACGAAGACGTCGGCGATCGGTGAGTTGGTGATCCACATCTTGGTCCCCGACAGGCGGTAGCCGCCGCCCACCTTCTCGGCACGCGTGCGCATCGAGCCGGGGTCCGAGCCGGCGTCCGGCTCGGTGAGGCCGAAGCAGCCGATCAGCTCGCCGCGGGCGAGGCCCGGGAGCCAGCGAATGCGCTGCTCCTCGCTGCCGTAGGCGTGGATCGGGTACATGACGAGCGAGGACTGGACCGACATCGCCGAGCGATAGCCGCTGTCGACCCGCTCGACCGCGCGTGCGACGAGGCCGTAGCTCACATAATCGAGGCCGGCGCCGCCATATTGCGTCGGAATGGTCGCGCCGAGCAGGCCGAGCTCGCCCATTTCGCTCATGATCTCGCGGTCGAAGCGCTCCTCGAGGAATGCCTCGGTGACCCGCGGCTGGAGCCGCTCCTGGGCGTAGCCCTCGGCGGTGTCGCGGACGAGCCGCTCCTCGTCGGACAGCTGCGCGTCGAGCGCGAACGGATCGGCCCAATCGAAGGGGAGGGGCCTCGCTTCGGTCATGTCTGCCTCGTCTCGTGGGTGCGCGCGCTCACTGCCCGGCGGCGCCGCTTTTGTCCACCGGCGGCGCGCGGCTAGTCGCCCTCGTCCTCCGTGGGCCCGGCAAAGACGGCCGGGAGCGAGCTTCTGTCGCGGGCGCGGGCTTTTGCAAGGAGGGCGACGGCGCGGCGCGTCGTGGCGCCGCCGTGTGGCTGCGACACCATCGGCGCGAGCAGGGCTTCGGCTTCCTGCCAGCGTTCGCGGCGCATCAGGAGGTTCGCCGTGCTCAGCCGGATCGTATCGGCCTGCGGCGCCAGCTGCTGGGCGAGGAGAAGGATGTTGGTCGTGTTGTCGCTGAGCAGGGCCGCCGGGTCCGCCGACAGGCTCTCGGCATAGCGGTAGAGCGTCGGATAATGGTTCTCGTCCAGCCGGTGAGCGCGCACGAACCAGCTCTGCGCGGCGCGAAAGTGGCGGGCGCGGTTCGCCTCCTCGGCGCGGCCCGCCCTCAGGTGCCGCATCCCCATCAGATAATGCAGCTCGGCATCGCGGGGGCTCGCCGCGATCAGCTCGCCCAGCAGGCGCTCGGCGGCGGCGCCGTCGCCGTGAAGCGCCTCCGCGCGCGCCACGACGCGGCGGGCGAAGGCGTCGGGGGCGTCTCCGGCCGCGCGCCGCGCCTGCCGCACGACCGCCTCGCTGTCGAGCTGCATGTCCGCGGTCATCGCCGCATCGAGGAGCAGCAGGCCGCCGGCGCCGCGCGGGAGCGCCGTCACGGCCAGCTCGGGCGCGCGGGAAGCGCTCGCGCGGCGGATGCGGGTGAAGCTCATCGTCTCGGTCGCATAGCTCCTCAGCCGGCGCTGCATCTCCGACGGCGTCATTCCGAATGCGGCCGAGAAGGCTGCGCGGGCGTCCTGTCCGGCGCCGACCGCGGTGAGATAGCGGCTGAGGCCGCGCATCCGCTCGGCATCGCGCAGCAGATAGTGAACGAGCAGCCAGGACTGGGCGTAATATTGGCCGGCGCTGCGCTCGACCCGGTCCGGCGCCATGAACAGCAGCTGGTCGAGCGGGATCCAGCGGCTGGCGTCGCCGACCCAGCTTGCGAGCGCCGCGTTCATCCGGCCGTATTCGATGACCTCCGGCTCGAGCCGCGCGGTGGCGACATATTCGGCGAAGCCCTCCGCATACCACCGCGGGTACACCGCCGGGAAATGCTGCAGCATGAAGTGGTGCGCATATTCGTGGAACAGGATCTCGGTGCGGCCGACCCAGCCGCGCCCCGCGGCGGCGTCGACGACGGCGAGAATGCCCTCGGGCGACGCCGCGTAGAATCCGGCGATGCCGCCGCTGCCGCCGGACCACACCTGGCGCAGCTCTCCCGTGCCGCTCACGATGTAGATGGAAAGCTTCGCGGTCTCGCCTTCGTCGCGCGTGCCGGTGAGCTGACGCAGCAGCTGGTGGAAGTCCTCGAGCTCGCCGACCTGCTCGCGCAGGCGCTGCTCGCCGGCCTCGCTGTAGACGACGAAGTGCGGGCTTTCGGCGCGGCGCCATTCGGCCCGCGCCGGCGCCGTGCCGAGAAGGAGCGCGGCAAGGAGCGTCGCCATCGCGAGGAGCGGCGCGCGCAGCTTGTTGGCCGTGTTCATCGTGTCAGTCGCCTCCATCCTGCGCGTCTTCCTCTTCCTCGGCCGCCGCGGGCTCCTCCGTGCCGAGGCGCTGCCGGCGCCTGGCGAGATCGAGCAGCCGGCCGGCTTCGGTCGTCC
>DASWMB010000017.1:0-5696 GCA_036399955.1 Allosphingosinicella sp.
GGCCCCGGACCAAGCGGGCGTTGCGGGTCCAGGCGACGCCGGCGGCATCGAGGCCGGCGGTGACCTGGTCGAAGAACGCGCGGGCATCCGGCGTCAGGAACTCGTCGATGTCGGGCGCGGAGTCCGCCGCCGGCCGGTCGCGCGGATCCTTGCTGTCGAGGATGCGCAGCGGGTTCTTGGCGAGGCGAACGAGGCTGTCCTCGGAGAGATCGCCGCGATGCGCCTCGAAATGGGCGACGAGAGCGGCGCGCCAGGCCTCGCGGGTCGGCGCGTCGCCGAGGGTGTTGAGCTGGAGCGTGATGCCGTCCGCGATGCCGAGCTCGCGAAGGAGCTGATCGGCGAGCACCAGCAGCTCGACGTCGGCGAGCGGCGAGTCCGAGCCGATGATCTCCGCGTCGACCTGGTGGAACTGGCGGAAGCGGCCTTTTTGCGGCCGCTCGTAGCGGAAGACGGGCCCGTCGATCGCCACCTTGACCGGCGCGTGCTGCTGCCAGCCCTCCGACAGATAGGCGCGGCAGATGCCGGCGGTGAACTCGGGCCGCAGCGTCAGGCTGTCGCCGCCGCGGTCCGCGAAGCTGTACATCTCCTTGGAGACGATGTCGGTCGTCTCGCCGATCGAGCGGGCGAAGACCTCGGTCGCCTCGAAGACCGGCGTCTCGATGCGCTGGAAGCCGTAGAGGCGGCGCACGCGCTCGAAGGCCGCGGTCACCGCGTGGAAGCGGTCGGCCTCCTCGCCCCAGATGTCCTGGGTTCCCCTGATCCTCTGCGGGCCCTTGCTCATGGGCGCGCACTTAGCAGTTTTGGGGGGCGGGGGAAGCGCTGGACCGAATCGCGGCGGTGCGCCATGGGGCGTGGCCATGATCCGCCCCCTCGCCATCGCCGGCGCCCTCGCCCTTGCCGGCTGCGCCACCCCGCAGTCATCGGAAACCAGCCAGGTCGCTCCGGCGCCCGACTTTGCCGAGACCGAGACCGCCGTCGCCCGAACGACGGCCTCGCTCGCCCGGATCGCGGCGCTGAACCCGCGGCTGCGCGCGGTGATCGCGACCGACCCCACCGCCCTCGACCAGGCGCGACGGCTCGATGCGGCCGGCGCGCGCGGGCCGCTGTTCGGCGTGCCGGTCCTCATCAAGGACAATATCGAGGTGGCGGGGCCGCTGCCGACCACCGCGGGGAGCCTCGCGCTGCGCGGCAACGTCACCAACCGCGATGCGCCGCTGGTCGCGCGGCTGCGCGCCGCCGGCGCGGTGATCGTCGGCAAAGCGAATCTCAGCGAATGGGCGAACTTCCGCTCGAACGATTCGATCTCCGGCTGGAGCGCGGTCGGCGGCCAGACGAGGAACGCCTTCGCGCTCGACCGCAACGCCTGCGGATCGAGCACGGGCAGCGCCGTCGCGGTGGCGGCGGGCATGGTGCCGGCGGCGATCGGGACGGAGACCAACGGCTCGGTCACCTGCCCGGCGGCGGTGAACGGCATCGTCGGCTTCAAGCCCACCGTCGGCCTCGTCAGCCGCACCCACGTCATCCCGATCAGCGAGACCCAGGACACGCCCGGGCCGATGACCCGCACGGTCCGCGAGGCGGCGATGGTGCTCGATGTGATCGCCGGCACCGATCCGGCCGACGCCGCCACCGCAGAGGCGGACCGCCGCCGCCAGCCTTATGCAGCGCAGCTCAACACCGGCTCCCTCAGGGGACGCCGGATCGGGGTGATGCGCTTCGCCTCCGGCTTCGGCACCAACGTTCCGTTCGAGGAGGCGCTGGCGACGCTGCGAGCGCAGGGCGCGGTGCTGGTCGACATCGCCGAGATGCCGAACCGCGCCGAGATGGGGCGCCATTCCTTCCAGGTGCTGCTCCACGAGTTCAAGGACGGCCTCAACCGCTATCTCGCGACGACGCCGCCCAGCGTCGCGACGCGGACGCTCGCCCAGCTCATCGCGTTCAACCGCGCCAATGCCGCGACCGAAATGCCCTTGTTCGGCCAGGAGCTGTTCGAGCAGGCGGAGGCGACGACCGGCCTCGGCGCCGACTATCGCCGCGCCCGCGAGACCATGCAGCGCCTCGCCGGGGCGGAAGGCATCGACCGGCTGATGCGCGAGCACAATATCGACGCCCTCGTCGGTCCGACCATGCCGGCGGCCTGGTTCATCGACGCCGTCCACGGCGACGTGATCTCTGGCGGCGGCGGCGGGGCGCTGGCGGCGATCGCCGGCTATCCGCACCTCACCGTGCCGATGGGGCACCTGCGCGGGCTTCCGGTGGGCCTGAGCTTCATCGGCCCGAAATGGTCGGACGGCCTCATCCTGTCGATCGGCCATGCCTATGAGCAGGCGTCGCAGAAGCGGATCGCGCCCCGCTTCCTCGAATCCATCGAGGACCAGCCCGAGTGGCGCCGCGCCTTCGAGCCGCAGGGCTAGGCGCGCACGAGAGCGGATGAAAGCCGTTTCGGGCTGAGCACGCACGAGCGGATGAAAGCCGTTCCGGGCTGAGCCTGTCGAAGCCCTGTCCTTCCTTTTCGCGGCGCTGGGCCAAAAGAAGGACAGCCCTTCGACAGGCTCAGGGCGAACGGCGTGAGTGTCTCAACTCTGCGGCTTCTTCCCCTTCGGCTTCTTCTTCGCCGCGCTCCTCAGCCCGGCCTCGAGCGCGAGGGTGGCCCAGCGGCGCATCTCCTCCGGATCGTCGTAGACGTCGAGCGGAGCGCGCCGGTAGTTCATCGTGCCGGTCTTGCCGCCCATCTCCACGGTGAAGCGCTCGCACCGCTCCGCGTCCCAGGTCGCGTCCGCCTCGGCGTCCGACTTGAACCAGATCTCGCCCTCGTCGAGGATCGCGAAGACGGTGCCGTCGAGATAGAGCGTCGCGCCGCCCATCATCCTGCGCATCGTGACGGCGCCGAGCGGCTCCAAAGCCTCTTGCACCCACGCGTAGAGGCCCTCGTCGAAGCTCATGCCGTCATCCTCAGTCCCGCGATCCCCGCGACGATGACGAGGATGAGCAGCATTCGCACCGTCGTCGCCGGCTCGCCGAACCAGAGCATGCCGACCGCGACCGTCCCGATCGCGCCGATGCCGCCCCAGACGGCATAGGCCGTCCCCATCGGGATCGTGCGCGCCGCATATTCGAGGAGGCCCATCGAGATCGTCACGGAGACCAGGAAGGCGATCGTCCAGGGGACGTTGCGGAAATTGTCGACGAAGCGGAGCGACGTCGTGAAGCCGACCTCGAACAGCCCGCCCAGGATCAGCCAGAACCAGGCCATCAGGCGTGCACTCCCGTCTCGACCTCGGGGTCCGGCGGCGGCCGCCGGGTGGCGGCGATCAGGCAGGCGATCACGATCATCGCCGCGCCGGCAAGGGTGAGCGGCTGCACCTGCTCGCCGAAGACGACGAAGCCGAGGATCACCGCCCAGACGAAGGAGGTATATTCGACCGGCGCCAGATGCTGCGCCTCGGCCCTGGCATAGGCCCAGCTGAGGAGGAGCAAGGAGGCGAAAGCGAGAAGCGCGGCGCCGACGATCGCCGGCGCCTGGCCGGCCGGCGGGACGTCGGCGAGGAAGGGTGCGGCGAGGAGGAAGCTCAGCCCCATGATGCCGCTGGTGAAGAAGGCGACCTCCGTCGGCCTCGCGAGCAGGGCCTGCCGGCGCATCAGGATGATGTTGTAGGCGTAGAGCCCGGCCGAGCCGAGGATGGCGATCGAGCCGCGGAAGGCGTCGGGCCCGAGCTCCGCCTCGCGCTGCCCCCAGAAGATGACGAGCACGCCGGCGAAGCCGAGCAAAGAGGCGAGGACGGCGCGCCGCTCGATCTGCTCCTTCAGCAGCACCGCCGAGAGATAGAGGGCGATGAGCGGCGCGACGAAGGCGAGCGCGATCGCCTGCGCCATCGGCACCCGGGCGAGGCCCCAGAAGAAGAGCAGCGCCATCGGCACGCCGATCAGGCCGCGGGTGAGGTGGACCCGCATTGCCGCCTTCTCCGGCCAGCGGTTGCGCCCGCCGAAGAAGAACAAAGCCGCGATCAGCGCGCCCGCCATCGTTCGCCAGAGCAAGGCATTGTAGGTGCCGATCGCCAGCGACAGGCCCTTCATCACCGCGTCCATCCCTGAGAAGAGGGCGATGCCGACCGTCGCCACCGCGAAGGCGGTCGCGGTCGAAGTCGTGCGAGGATCGCTGCGCGCCATGGCGTGCCGATAGCGCCGCCGGGCGCCTGCGTCACCCGCGCCGGCAGCCCTAACGCAGGATCATCGTGTCGCCGCTCATCTCGATCGAGCCGATCCGGCTGAGGTAGGACTGGCCGAGCAGCGAGATTTCGAGGCCCTCGAGGACGGCGCCGCGCACGTCCCGCACCTCGCGCCCTTCGACGACGACCCGGTCGAGCACCACGTCCTGGCCGCGAACGGGGCCCGATGCGCCGGTGCCGACGACCTCGAACTCGGCCTGGTTAAACTTGACGCCGAGCCGCTCCGCGTCCTCGACCGTAAGCGCGACCATCGTCGCGCCGGTGTCGACGACGAAATGGGCGAGCTGCCCGTTCACCTCGCCATGGACGAAGAAATGGCCGTTGCTTTGCCGCTCCAGCCGCACCTCGGCAGGCGGAGCGCCGCCCGGCGCCTTCGCCTGCGCCGCCGGCGCCGCGGCTTGCGGCTCCGAGGCGGGCAGGACGAAGCCGATGCCGCTGCCGATGACGATGACGGTGAGAAGCTGCCGGATCATGCACGCGAGCCTATCGCGCGTCGGTGAAAGAAGGGTTCACGGCGCCGGCGGGGCGCGGAGGCGCTGACCGCTGGAAACCTGCGCCGTTCGGGCTGAGCTTGTCGAAGCCCTGCCCTTCTTCATCCTCAGAAAAAAGAAAGAATAGCCCTTCGACAGGCTCAGGGCGAACGGGGAGCGAGCGTAGCCCCCGCGTGCGCGGACTTTACTCCGCGGCCTGGGCCTCGGCGGCGGAAGCGGCCTCCAGCTCGGCGGCCTTGGCTTCGACGAGGCGGACGATGTGGTCGACCATCTCCTCGTCGCGGACATGGTGGTCGGTGACGCCGGAGAGATAGACCATATGCTTGCCGTTGCCGCCGCCGGTGATGCCGATGTCGGTCTCGCGCGCCTCGCCGGGGCCGTTCACCACGCAGCCGAGCACCGACAGCGACATGGGCGTGCGGATATGGCTGAGCCGCTCCTCGAGCGTCTGGACGGTGCGGATGACGTCGAAGCCCTGGCGCGCGCAGCTCGGGCAGGAGACGACGCGCACGCCCCGGTTCCTGATGCCGAGCGCCTTCAATATCTCGAAGCCGGCGCGGACCTCCTCCTCGGGCTCGGCCGAGAGCGAGACGCGGATCGTGTCGCCGATGCCCCACCACAGGAGCGAGCCGATGCCGATCGCGGACTTGACCGTGCCCCCGCGCAGGCCGCCCGCCTCGGTGATGCCGAGGTGGAGGGGACAATCGACGGCTTCGGCGAGCTGCTGGTAGGCGGCGACGGCAAGGAACACGTCGGACGCCTTCACCGCCACCTTGTACTCGCGGAAGTCGTGCTCCTCGAGAATGCGGATGTGATCGAGCGCGGACTCGACCAATGCCTCCGGGCAAGGCTCGCCATATTTTTCGAGCAGGTCGCGCTCCAGGCTGCCGGCGTTGACGCCGATCCGGATCGCGCAGCCGTTCGCCTTGGCGGCGTTGACGACTTCGCGCACGCGATCGGCCGAGCCGATATTACCGGG
>DASWMB010000018.1:0-5867 GCA_036399955.1 Allosphingosinicella sp.
GGTCGTGGACGGCGGCCGCGTCGTTGCAGTCGGTCCTGCCCGATCCACGCGCATTCCTGCCGATGCACAGACGATCGACGGCAGCGGCAGAACGCTGCTGCCGGCTTTATGGGACAGTCACAGCCACTTCGGCGCCGACGAGATGGGCGTCCGGCTCCTGTCGCAGGGGATCGCCTTCATCCGCGATCCGGGCAACGACGTCGAGACGAGCGTCCCCCGTCGCGCCCGCATCGAGGCCGGCTCGCTGCTCGGCCCCCACATCGTGGCATCGTTGATGATCGACGGCCCGGGCCCGCTGGCGACCGCCGGAGTCATCGTCGCGAACCGGGAGGAGGCCATTCAGGCGGTCAATCGGGCGCACGCGCTCGGCTTCTCCGGCGTCAAGCTGTACGGCTCGATCGACCCTGCTCTGGTCGGGCCCATCGCGGCGGAGGCGCATCGCCTGGGCCTCAGGGTCCATGGCCACATCCAGCGCGGTTTCCGGCCCGCCGATGCCGTCGCCGCCGGATATGACGAGATCACGCACATCAACTGGGTGATGATGCAGGGGATGCCGCAGGAGGTGATCGACCGCTCGAACGGCCTCGATCGCTTCTACGGCCCCTATCGCTACGGCCCGGCCCTCGATTTCAAGGCCGAGCCGATGAACAGCTTCCTTGCGGATCTGGCCCGGCGGGGAACGGTGGTCGATCCGACGCTCGTCGTCTTCGAGGGCGACTTCATCGCGCGCCACGAATTGCCGATGAGCCTGCGCCCGTTCGCCGGCAGCCTGCCTCCGCTCATTGAGCGCTATTCGAGGGGGCCGGACATCGCGCCGACTGACGAAGTTTCGGTGTCGCAGATCGAGACGGGTTTCCGGAAGTGGCAATCCCTCGTCAAGGAGCTGCACGATCGCGGCGTGCCGATCGTCGCGGGAACCGACGGAGCAGGCCTGGGGCTGGTGCGTGAGCTCGAACTCTACGTGGGCGCCGGCCTCAGCGTTGCAGATGCGATCCGTACGGCCACCATCGTGCCCGCGACGCAGTTCGGTCTCGGCACCAGAACGGGCGCGCTCGAAGTCGGAAAGCAAGCCGACCTGTTGCTCGTGCGCGGAGACCCCTCGACGCGGATCGGCGATCTGCGGAACGTCGAATATGTGATGACTCGCGGCCGTCTAATGAACGCACGCGACCTGCGCTCCGCAGCCGGCCTGGGCGAACTGCCGCGATAACTTCTGCGGAAGGACGATCGACTCCGCACCGGAAAAGCCGTGGATCACCGGACCCGGAGCGCCCGGGCGGCCGTTGTAACTGGTGCAACTCAGGCGAGAATTGGTCGGGGAGAGAGGATTCGAACCTCCGGCCCCTGCCTCCCGAAGACAGTGCTCTACCAGGCTGAGCTACTCCCCGACCGATCGGGCCGGCCGCAAGGGCCGGCGTCAGGCCGGGCGTCTATACGGAGGGCGCCCAAGGAGTTCAACCCGCGCAAATGCTTGTCGCCGCGATCGGCAGCCGCCCGGGACGGCCCGGTCAGCGCGTCCGGGCGCCCAGCATGTCGGCGACCGCGACGAACTTCTCGCGCGGGCTGCCGGGGCGGGCGCGCGCCGACTCCGCCGCCTCGATGTCGCGCCAGTCGTCGAAGCTCACGACATCGGCGCCGCGTTCCGCGAGCAGCCGGTCGAGGCCGCCGCCGCCCTCCTTGACGCCGCCCGGCGTGCCGCCGCCTCCGGCGCCGAGCGTCGCCGCGATCGTCTCGGCCACCTCGTACCCGTCCGGCCGGTTGGTGCCGATCGTCCCCGTCGGTCCGCGCCGCGCCCAGCCGACGCAATAGAGTCCGTCGCCGATGACGCCGCCCTCGTTGGCGAAGCGGCCGAGATCCTCCTCATAGGGCACGCCTTCGACCGGCGGCGTTCGGTAGCCGATGCAGGTCACCACCAGGCCGGCCTCGACGGCATAGGTCTCGCCGGTGCCGACGGCGCGGCCGCTCTCGTCCAGCCGGGTGCGCTCGACGACGACGCGCTCCGCCTTGCCGTTGCCCTCGACGGAGAGCGGCTTGGCGAAGAAGTCGAAATGGATGGTCTTGCGCCTGGGCGGCAGCCCCCTGGCGAATTCGCGCAGGTGCGTGACCGATTTCCTGAGGCCGGGATCGAGCGCCGCGTCCGCCGCTTCCGGCGGGAAGTCGGCTGGGTCGAGCTTCGGCGCCGCGTCCTCGAGGTGGCCGAGCTCGCCGAGCTCCTTGGGGGTCATCGCGATCTGGTGCGGCCCGCGCCGTCCGAGGACGTGGATGTCGCGGATCGCCGAATTGCCGAGCGCCTCGAAGGCATGGGCGACGATGTCCGAGCCGACGAACTCCGCCGGGGTCTTCGAGAGGATGCGCGCGACGTCGAGCGCGACGTTGCCGTTGCCGACGACGGCGGCCGAAGCGGCGCCGAGCGGCGGCGCGAGGCCGGCGAAATCGGGATGGCCGTTATACCAGCCGACGAAGGCCGCCGATCCGATCACGCCCGGAAGGTCGTCGCCGGGGATGCCGAGCGGCCGGTCGTCCGGCGCGCCGGTGGCGAGGATCACGGCGTCGTAGAGGCCGAGCAGCTCCGCGATCGTCGCGTCCCGCCCGACCGTGACGTTGCCGACGAAGCGGACGCCGGGCGAGAGCGCCACCTTCTCGTAACGCTTCGCGACCGCCTTGATCGACTGGTGGTCGGGCGCGACGCCGAAGCGGATCAGGCCGTAGGGGACGGGCAGCCGGTCGATCATGTCGATGGCAACGCCGCCGTCGCCAAACGCCTTCTGAAGCGCTTCGGCGCTGTAATAGCCGGCGGGACCGGATCCGACGATCGCCACATGCCGCATGCCTTCGCCTCCCGCTTCGCCGAGCCGGCGATGCTAGCGCCGCCGGGCGGCGTGGCAAGGGCCGAGGCCGCGCTGCGGACAGGCTCCGTTCAGCGGGCGCCTGCTATAGCGAGCGCTATGAACAAGCTACTCCTCGCCTTCGCCGCCGGCGCCGCTTCGGTCGCCGGCATCGCCGCGCCCGCGCCCGCCGAAACGCCTGCCACGACCGCGCGGGAAACCAGCATCCCGTTCCTCCATATCGGCCGGATGCGCACCTTCCGCGCGATCGACGAGCATACGCTCTACATCGAAGCGCAGCGGCGCCAATGGTATCGCCTCACCACCTTCGGTTCCTGCATCAATCTGCCGTGGGCGCGGAACATCGGCGTCGATACGCGCGGGCAGCCGGATCTCGACCGCACCTCCGTGCTCCTCGTCGACGGCGAACGTTGTGCGCTCCGCTCCGTGGTGCGCGCGGACGAGCCGCCGAGCCGCCGCGAGCTGCGCCGCCAGCGCCGCGCCGAAGAGGGTTCCCGCTAGGCCTTCGGCCGTCCGGACCGGTCCTCGAGCATCTCGGTGCCCTTGCGCCGGAGCATCGATTCGATCGGCTTGGCGAAGAAGGACAGGGCGCCGGGGAGCAGCAGCTCGACCCGGACGACGGCCTCCATCACGTCGATATGGGCGCTGACTGCCTGCGCCATCGCCGTCACGCGCAGGTTGAGACGGTTGCCTTCCCATCCGCTCTCGACCTCGGCGCCGCCCGGCAGATGATCGACGAGCTTGCCGATCCCGCCGGCGATCCGCCGCCGCGCTTCTTCCGCGCCAAGCTTGTGGGGGAGGTCGACGACGAGCGGCTGGGTCATGGCCCCGGCTTAGCGGCCGGGCGGACATGGTCAACCGGAGCTTTACCATGCCTCCTAACCCGCGGCTTACCGCGATGGCTTAGCGAGGCGATGACATGGCACCCGGACCCGTCATCAGCGCAGCGAGCATGGAGCGGCGGCGAGGCATCGCCGCCTCGATCTGCGCCGTCGCCCGCCGTCTGCGCGGCGACCGGCGGGGCGTCTCGATGCTCGAATTCGCGCTCTTCTTCCCGATCCTCGCTCTGATCGTCCTCGGCACGATCGACATGGCCAAGGGCCTCGCCGTCAAGTTCGCGCTCGATCAGGCGACGCAGCGCACGGTCGAGCTCGCGGCGCTCGCCGGCCGCCCGCAGGCGGATTACACCTATCTCGAGACCGAGGCGAGGACCGCGGCCAACGTGCCCGCGGCGAACGTGACGGTGAGGCCGTGGCTCGAATGCAACGGCCGCACCGAGCCGTTCGGCGGTTCCTGCGCCGCCGGCGAGCAGGCGGCCCGATATGTCAGCGTGACCATCTTCAAGGACTATGCGCCGATGTTCACCTCGATCCCGTTCGTCCATCGCTTCGCCGGCGCGAACGGCACGATCCGGATTACCGCGGCGTCCGGAGTGCGGGTGCAGTGAGGCGGCTCTTCGGCAAGCTCCGGAGGGATCGGCGCGGCGTCACCGCGATCGAGTTCGCGCTGATCGCGCCCTTCTTCATCTTTTTGATCGTCGGCGTGCTTCAGCTCGGCGGCTATTTCTACGCCCATTCGGCGCTTCGCAACGCAGTCAGCGAAGGTGCGCGCTACGCCACCATCTTCCCGCGGCCGACGACCGCGCAGGTGGTGAGCTGGATCGAGGCGCGGCGGCCGCCGGCCGGCGGCACCTGGGGGACGCCGAGCGTCGCCTATGCGCAGGACTCGGGAAGCGGGAACTGGCGCGCGACGATCACGATGACCTACACGACCAGCTTCGACTTCATCCTCTACAAGTGGACGAATGTGCAGCTCACCTACACCCGCCAGGCCTATGTCCACGCGCCGGCGACCACTGCTTCGGCGCCGGCCGCCACGACGACGACGGGCACCGGCACCACGACGGGCACCACGGTGTCGACCGGCACGACCACGACGACCGCCACCACGACGACGACCAGCACCGGCACCACGGCCACGGTCGGGACGACCGGCGGCACCGTCTCGGGCTAGGCGGAAACAGACACCAGCCCGGCAAGGGCAGGCGAAGGGCACGGCCGACCGCGCGGCTAGCGCGCCGGAGCGAGGCCCAGGCCGTCGCCCGCGGCGCCGGCCGGCAGCCGCCTCAGCACCGCGCCGGTTTCGAAATCGATCTCGGCGACCGTGTTGCGCCCGGTCTCCGCCGCATAGATACGGCGCCCGTCCGGCGAGAAGAGGATCGTCACCTGTCCCGCCTCGCGGCCGCCGCTGACCGGGATCGTGCGGACGACGCGGCGGCTCGGTCGGTCGATCACGCTGAGGCTGCCGTCGCCCAAGTTGGAGGTGACGATCCAGCGGCCGTCGCGGCTCGCGATGACGCGGATCGGGACGTTCCCCGTCCGCACCTCCGCCAGCCGTTCGAGGCTCGCCGCGTCGAACGCCTTGACCCGCGCGCCCTCGAGATCGCCGACCCAGAGCTCGCGGCCGTCCGGCGTCAGCGCGATGCCCTCCGGCCGTCCGCCGACCGCGACGTCGCGAAGCTTGCGCGCCGCGGCAAGATCGATGACGCTCACCGTGCCCGCCGCGATATTGGCGGTGAACGCCCGCCGCCCGTCCGGGCTCACCGCGACCATGTGCGTCCCCTGCTGCCCGGTGGGGATGGTCGTCACCGCGTCGCCCCGGCGGGTGTCGACCAGCGTCAGGGAGCGGCTTCGCTCGGTGGTGACGATCAGCCGCCCGTCGCGAAGCCAGACGATGCCGTGCGGCCCTTCGTTCGGCGCCAGGTCGATCGTCCTCGCCCTGGTGCGGCTGGCGACGTCGAAGACGTCGATCGTCCGCCCGCCATAGGCGACCACCGCCGCCTGCCGGCCGTCCGGCGAGATCGCGAGCTCGTGCGGCATGCGGCCGGTCGGGGCACGCCCGAGCTCGCGCCCGTCGGCGAGCGAGACGAAGCTCATCGTATCCTCGCCCTTGTTGCCGACGAGCAATGTTCCGCCGGCGGCAGCGGCCGCGCGCGGGCCTTCGCCCGCGTCCTCGGCGGGC
>DASWMB010000019.1:0-23555 GCA_036399955.1 Allosphingosinicella sp.
CCATTGCGGACGTTCGCAATGTGCGAGCGGCGCACCGGACGCCGCCTCGCGCGGCGGTCGCCGGGAGGCAGGTCGCTTCGCCGCGATGCCACGCCCCGATTCCTGATTCTCGCTCCGCTCAAAAATCGGCTGCCATGGTGAGCAGGAAGCGGCGCGTGTCGGTGAACCGGAAGGCCGAGTTGCCGGAGACGTCCCAGCCATAGACGTTGAAGAGGTTGGTGACCTGGGCTCTGAGCGTCGCCGGCGTGCCGCCAACGTCGAAGCGGTAGCGGGCACCGATGTCGACGGCCGTGCGCGGCCCGGTCGTCAGCTGCCGCCCCCCGAGCTCCGCATATTCGAGAGAGCTGGCGATCTTTCCCGCCTGGTGGTCGATGCCGAGGCTCAGCGACAGCGGCTGGAAGAAGGGCAGGCGATAATCGAAATTGGCGCGGAGGGTCCGTCTTGCGCTTCCGACCGGCCTCGGCCCGATGATCCCGAGATCCACCGCCTCGCCTGAAACCTCGGCGTCCAGGAACACCGCGCCGACGACGACGCTGAGGCCTTCGATCGGCTGCCCTGCGAGCGACAGTTCGAGGCCGCGATGCCGCACTGCGCCGAGCTCTCGGTAGAGGAAGTCCGGATCGAGGTTGAAATAGGGTTTGCGGATGTCGAAGACCCCCGCGACGAAGCGGAGGCGCGGCGAGATCGCATAGCGCAGGCCCGCGTCGCGCTGGCTCGTCCGGAGCGCCGGCGGGGCCTCGTTGCGGTTGACGGCATTGGCCGGCGCGTTCCCGCTTTCCTCGAGGCCGCGCGTGTAGCCGGCATAGGCGACCAGCCGGCCTGTGAGGTGGAGCGCCAAAGTGCCGTTGTAGAGCCACGGCCTGTCCCGCGTCGTCAGCGTCGGGCGGCCGGGAATGAAGCTGTTCTTCTCATAGTCGGTCCGCTGGAGCCAGAGGCTGAGCTCGGCGACGCCGGGCCAGCGCAGCTCGTAGCCGATGCCGCCCGTGACCTGGCGAACCTCGTCGCGCGAGACGGGCCCGAAAGTGAAGTCCGGCTCCGCGACGTCGCTGCGCTCGCCGATCACCGCCGGCCCGAGGTTCCGCACGTCGGCGCCGCCATAGAAGCGGCGGGTGTCGCGGCCGCGCACCGCGAGATGAAGCGCATGCCGCCGGTCTCCCTCGACGACCGACCAGGAGGAGCGCAATTCGCCTGACGTCGACGCTGCCCTCTGGCCGCTCGTCGCCACGATTTGCCGCTGCGCCGACCCGTCCGGCTGAACGTTCCGATAGAGCTCGGTGCGGTTGCTCGATGCGCTCTCGGAGCGGAAGAGACCCGCCCGAACCTCCCAATTCCCGGACAGCCGGGCTGAGCCCAATCCGCCAAAGAGTTGCCGCTCGGCCTGGCTCTTCGCCCAGTCGAGACCGAAGAAGCGCCGCTCTATCTTCGGCGGCAGAAAGGGCCCGGCCGTGAAGATCTGGCCGATCGTCCGGTCGTCCCGAACGTCCACGCGCCCGTAAAAGGACTCGAGCTCGATGCCGTCGCTGGGCCGCCACCGCAGAACGCCTCCAGCATGCAGCTGGCGGCCGTCCTCCCCCGGGCCGCCGTCCTGCCCGGCGAACCACTCCTCGTAGCGGTAGCCCACACCGGCGGCGACGCTGAGCCGATCGCGGACGATGGGGAGCTGGCCGTCGACCTCCGCCGTCACGGCCCCGTTCGGGCCGAGAATGAGGACCGGGCTCAGCACCGCTTCGTTGCCCGAGCTCCTCAGCGAATAATCGGCAATGCCGGTCGGGGCCGGAAAGGGATAACCTTGCGCGCTCAGGCCCACCCTGATCGTGGACCCGCTGACGATCCGGCTGGTGAAGCCGCCATGGTCGGTGACGGACAGTCCCTCGATGCGGATGTTCCCGGCGGTGACGGGGCTGAAGCCCCGCACGTCACCGGCACTGTAAAGGCCGATATTTTCGTTGCCGACGCTGGTGCCGAAGGCGTCGTCGGCCGCCTCCACCGCATTCTCGTTCGTGCGTTGCGCGAGAGCCGGCGTCGCTGTGGCGATTGCGATGGCGATGACGCTGACGGACCGTACCATCCTTGCTCCCCTGCTTCGGTCGAAGACTGTGCCGCCCGGTTGCGGCGTTCTTGCTGACGCGAAAGTGGCGGGAGGCGCCGGGGGAATTGTGCGAGAATCGACGAACGACCATATTGGCGGACGAGCGTCAGCGGCGGAGCGGAATCCGGAGCGTGTTGCGGAAACCGCCGCCGGAAATCTCCCCGGCGGTGAGGCCGGCCTCCTCGCCGAACCGCGAGCGCAGCCGCTCGGCGACGTTGCGAAGGCCGACCTTCTCGCCGTCGGAGCCGGGCCCGTCGGGCCTGGCGTCATTCTCCACCACGACCTCCAGCATGGCCTCGTCGAGACGCCCGCGGATGCGGATGCAGGTCGGTCCTTCCGATCTGGCGACGCCGTGCTTCACCGCATTCTCGACCAGCGGCTGAAGCAGCAGCGGCGGCACCTTCGCCTCCGCGCTGCCGGCATCGAGCGCCACCTCGAAGCGCAGCCTGTCGGGGAAGCGCGTGCGCTCGATCTCGAGGTAGAGGCGCTGCAGGTCCACCTCATGCGCGAGCGTCACATCCTCCATCGGCTTGACCGCAAGGCTGCGCCTGAAGAAATCGGAAAGCTGCACCACCATCTCCTCCGCCTTGGCGGGGGCATCGCGGACGAGAGCGGCGATGGCGTTCAATGTGTTGAACAGGAAGTGCGGGTTGATCTGATAGCGCAGCGCGCGAACCTGTGCCTCCTGCGCGCGGATCGCCAGTTCGGCCGAATGCCTCTCCTGGGCCTCGATCCTGACGCTGTAGGAGAGGGCGAGATAGGCCGTGGTCCACGCAAAATAGAACCAGAACCAGTACATGGTGGCGGAGAGAAAGTTCGCGAGGCGGCCCACCTCCGCGTCCCGGAACACCTGGATGTTGACCAGCGCCTGGACGCAGGCGGCGGCAAGGGCGAGCCCGGCGCCGATCATCGCCTGCCGCTCGAATTCGCGCAGGCGCAGCGACCGCAGGCAGCGATAAAGGAGGTAGCCGAGGAATGCGCCGAACAGCGCGAACAGCAAGCGATAGGCAGTGCCTTCGAGCTGGTCCCGCCCGCTCAACCGGGGGTCGATCTGGGCGCGCAGCACCTGAACGCTGAAGTGGACCGTCCAGAAGGCGGCGATCAATATGCCTGCCCCCCGTCTCAGGCGGGGAGGAGCGGCGGATCCGGGTTGATGCGGCGTGCTGTCCAATGAAATTCCCCGTGCGATCGGAGCCGATGGTAGCTCAGCGCCCCGGCGCGGCCTAGCCAAAGCCACTCGACAGGCGACGCCGGCTGATCGACAAACGTCAAAAGGGCAGGAGCAGGTTGTCAGCCATGCGTGTGTTGATCGTGGACGACGAGCCGCTCGCGCGGCGGCGGCTGGTGCAGCTGCTGGCCGGCCGCACGGACGTCGAGATCGCGGGCGAGGCCGAGAGCGGGCGAGAGGCGCTGAAGCTGGTCGAGCTGCTCCGCCCCGACGTGCTTCTGCTGGACATCCAGATGCCCGCCATCGACGGGTTCGCGGTGCTGAAGGCCCTGCCGCAGGGCGCCGCGCCCGCGATCATCTTCGTGACCGCTTTCCAGGACCACGCGGTAAAAGCCTTCGAGCTGCGCGCCACCGACTTCGTGGTCAAACCGGTCAGCGCCGACCGCCTTGCCGGCGCGCTCGACCAGGCTCGACGCGACCTGGAGGCGCGGCGGGCGGGGGAGCGGCTCGCCTTTCTCCAGGCGCGGCTCGCCGAGCTGGAAAGCCGCGCCCTCGCCGAATCGGATCCGGGGCTGTGGGTCCAGATCGGCAGCGAGAAGCGCCGCCTCAGCCTGGCGGAAATCCGGTGGATCGAGGCGGAGCGGGATTATGTGCGAGTCCATGTGAACGGCCGGGCGCATGTCGTGAGCGCGATGCTCGGCGACATGGAAAAGACACTGGGCGCGCAGGCCTTCCTGCGCGTCCATCGTTCCGCCATCGTGCGCAAGGACAAGGTGCGGGCCGTGCTGCGCGGCCGCTTCTCCGCGCCGGTGCTGGAGCTCGACGACGGCCACCGCCTGCCGGTCGGGCGCAAATACCGCGACGCGGTGCGGGCCGCGTTCGATCCCGCAGCCTCAGCCGGAATCAGCGGCGCCTGACAGCGGGCCCGCTGCCGCGAACGCCCTCACTCGCAGCGCATCGTCGGCCGATAGACCTGCATGGCGTTGGTGCCGGAATTTCCGCCCAGCGTGATGCCGCCGCCGGGCAGGAAGATCCGGCCGCCGATCACCGCGCTCCCTTTGAGGCCGTGTATGGCGATGGGGAGGTTTGGAAGCTGGGTCCAGCGATCGGTCCGCGGATCGTAGCCATAGGTGTTGGGAGTCAGGCCGAGCACATGGGTCCGCTCGCCCTCGCCGCCGAAGACGAACAGGCACCCGGCATGGACCGCGCCGGTGATTCCGCCGCGGGGCGCCGGCAGCGGTGCTCCGCGGGTCCAGCGGCGGGTGGCGGGATCGTAGATCTCGACGGCGTCGACCCGCTCGGCCCCGGCACCGGGGCCGGTGCGGCCGCCGACGACGTAGATCCGCCCGCCGATCGCGCCCATTGCGAGGTGATTGCGCTGGGTCGGCAGATCCGGAAGCCGTTCCCACCGGTCCGTCGCCGGGTCGTAGACCTCGAAGGCATGGCCGCCGGGCGGACGACCGCCGGCGACGTAGATCTTGCCGTCGATCACCGCCTTGCCGCCGCCGCTCCGGGCCGTCGGCATCGGCGCGCGCGGGACCCAGCCGCCGACCGCCGGATCGTGCATCCAGACGTCCGCCACGAACCTTTCCGGCCGTCCCGTGCTGGCGCCTTCGACCTCGCCGCCGATCATGTAGAGCCTGCCGTCGACCCCGGCGACATGGGTGTGGTGGATCGGCTGGGGCAGAGTCGGGCCGAGCGTCCACCGGCTCGTCGCCGGATCGTAGACCTGGACGAGGTTGGAAGGGAGCCGCCCCGGCGGATAGCCCCCGAGCACCCAGATCCTGCCGCCGAATTCGGCAACCGCATGCTCGGAGCGCGGCAGGGGCATCGCGGCGCCCATGCTCCACCCGTCGAATTCCGGCATCACGCCGACGGGCGGGCCCTGGCTCACCCGGTCGTTCCAGGTCTCGCGCAGCTCGTTCGCCTCGACGGGGGTGGACTTGTTGGGCGGCGGCGGCGGCGCGCCCGGCGGCCCCTGCTGCGCGGCCGGCGCCGCTGCCGACGGGGGCTGCGCCTGCTGGGACTGCGCAAGCGCCGCGACCGAAAGGGCGATCGCCGCAGCGCCGGCCAATGCTCCGGAACCGAATGTGATGATCCTGCTCACAGCACGTCCTCCCTACGGATTCGCGGCTTGCTGCCACAGTGCGAGCCGCCTTTCCATATGCCGAAAGTCACGGTTCGGGCATGCGTCGCCGCGCGCCCGCATCGGCCTGTTCGCCCCGGCCTCGCCTTGCCCTCCTCCGCCCCCTCCTTTAACCGGCGGGAATGCGTTTCGAAGGCACCAGCAACTATGTCGCGACCGAGGACCTCAAGGTCGCGGTCAACGCCGCGGTGGCGCTGCGCCGCCCTTTGCTCGTCAAGGGCGAGCCGGGAACGGGCAAGACCGTTCTCGCGCACGAGATCGCCGAGGCGGTCGGCGCGCCCCTGATCGAGTGGCACGTAAAGTCGACCACAAAGGCGCATCAGGGGCTCTACGAATATGACGCGGTGGCGCGGCTGCGCGACGGCCAGCTCGGCGATCCGCGCGTCCACGACATCTCCAACTATATCCGCCGCGGCAAATTGTGGGAGGCGTTCACCGCGCCCGAGCTGCCCGTCCTCCTGATCGACGAGATCGACAAGGCCGACATCGAGTTCCCGAACGACCTCCTCCAGGAGCTCGACCGGATGGAGTTCCACGTCTACGAGACGCACGAGACGATCCGGGCAAAGGAGCGCCCGATCGTCGTCATCACGTCCAACAACGAGAAGGAGCTCCCGGACGCGTTCCTGCGCCGCTGCTTCTTCCACTACATCAAGTTCCCCGACCGCGAGACGATGCAGCGGATCATCGACGTCCACTTCCCCGGCATCCAGAGGATGCTGGTCGGAAAGGCGCTCGACATCTTCTACCAGGTCCGCGACGTCCCCGGCCTCAAGAAGAAGCCGTCGACGAGCGAGCTGATCGACTGGCTGAAGCTGATCCTCCACGAGGACATGCCATTGGACGTCCTCCAGTCCCGCGACCCCGCCAAGGCGATCCCGCCGCTCCACGGCGCCTTGCTCAAGAACGAGCAGGACGTGATGCTGTTCGAACGCCTGGCCTTCATGAGCCGGCGGCCGGGGGCGTGATGATCGGCGCCGGCTGCCTCTGCGGAGCCGTCCGGATCGAGATCGACGCCGAGCCGCTGGCGGCGCGGATGTGCTGGTGCCGGCAGTGCCAGTATCTCGGCGGCGGCAGCGGGACGGTGAACGTGTGCTTTCGGAGCGAGCATGTGCGCACGACCGGCGAGGTAAGCTGGCACGAAAGCGTCGCCCACAGCGGCAGCCGGATGCGCCGCGGCTTCTGCCCGGCCTGCGGGACGCCCCTGTTCAGCGTCGCCGAGCCGCGGCCGCACCTTATCTTCATTCGCGCCGGCGCGCTCGACGACCCCAACCTCATGGCGCCTGAGGCAATCATCTGGACCGAAGCGGCGCCGCGCTGGGCCTGTCACGATCCGGACGTGCCGCAATATCTGGCGCAGATCCCGCCCGTCGCTTGATCGCCCAATTGACAGGCTGACGCGAAATCCGCAGCGTCGCGGCGGGTCCGCCGGAGGGGGCACAGGCTTTGCGACTGCTGCGGCGGGCACCGACCGTCTACGAGCTGCTCTTCGCGATCCTCGCGCTCGCTGCGGCGGCGACGTGGCTGATCCCGGCCGGAGACTATGCGACGGTGCGCTACGACGCCGCGCGCAGCGCGCTCGTAATCGCCGACGGCGAGGCCGAACGGCTGATGCCGGCAACCCAGGCGTCTCTCGACGCGCTCCGCGTCTCGGCGCCGATCCAAAGCTTCACCGACGGAACCGCGACCCGCCCGGCCTCGATCCCCGGGACCTATCGCAGGGTGGAGGCGAGCCCCGCCGGCCCGCTCGCCATCCTGACTGCGCCCGTCGCGGGGTCGATCGCCGCCGCGGACGTGATCTTCTTCGTGCTGGTGATCGGCGGCTTCGTCGGCCTGTTCAACCGCTCCGGCGCGTTCGACGCGGGGCTTGCCGTGCTCGCCCGGCGGCTCGCCGGCCGCGAACACTGGCTCGTGGTGATCGTCACGCTGCTTCTGGCGCTCGGCGGATCGAGCATCGGCATGGCCGAGGAGACGCTGGCTTTCTACCCGCTGCTGGCGCCGGTCTTCCTCGCCGCGGGCTACGACCGGATGGTGCCGCTGGCGGTGATCTTCGGCGGCTCCCAGATCGGCTGCGTCGGCGCGACGACGAACCCGTTCGCGACGATCATCGCCAGCACCATGGCGGGCGTCGATTGGACGGAGGGGCTCGCCGCCCGCGCCTTCGTCTGGCTGGTCTCGGTGATGCTGATCATCGGCTGGACGCTGCGCTACGCACGGATCGTGCGGCGCGACCCGACCCGCTCGCTCGCGCCGGCTGACACGGGGGCGCCCGCGACGGCCGAGGTCGATCCCATCGCCGCGCCGCCGGCACTGAATGCACGCATGAAGCTGCTGCTCCTTCTCTTTGCGGCGAGCTTCGTCACGATGATCGTCGGCGTGTCCCGGCTCGGCTGGTGGTTTCCGGAAATGACCGCCCTCTTCCTCGGAGCCGCGATCCTGGTCGGGTTTCTGCAGGCCGGCCGCGGCCGGATCGAGGCATTCCTGGGGGGCGCGCGCGACCTTCTCGGCGTCGCCTTCGTGATCGGCCTCGCCCGCGGCGTCAGCGTCATCCTGGAGCGCAGCAACATCGACGCGACGATGCTCGACGCCGCCTCGACCGCGCTGGCGGGAACGCCGCCGGCCGCGTTCGTGCTCGGCGCCTTCGCGATGTTCTTCATCCTGACGCTGGTGATCCCCTCCACCTCCGGCATGGCCGTGCTGACCATGCCGCTGATGGGGCCGCTCGCAATCGCGGTGGGCGCCTCCGGGCCGGCGCTGGTCAGCGCCTATCTCTACGGCAGCGGGCTCATGAACATGGTCACGCCCGCGGGGCTGATCCTCCCCTCCCTTGCGATGCTGGGCATCGGCTTCGGCGCGTGGCTGCGCTTCATCTGGCCGGTGATGGCAGTGCTGGCGGCGGTGTGTGCGGTCGCGCTCGCGGTAGCCGCTTGATCCGGCACACCCGCTTCCAGCGCATCCGCCTGGCGCTGGAGGATGCCTCCGTCGCCGGCGGGTGGCCGAGCCGGATCTACGAATTCCTGCTGTTCGGCTTCAAGCAGGCCTGGGCCTGCCTGTTCGGGGCGCTGCTCCTGTTCCTGCTGGTCGCGACCCACCTCTTCTACCCGGCGGACGCGCCGCTCGCGCGCTACGACTTCCTCGCGCTGGCTGCGCTCGGCATCCAGGCGGCGCTGCTGCTGCTCCGGCTCGAGACGTGGGACGAGGCGAAGGTGATCTTCGCCTTCCATGTCGTCGGCACCGTCATGGAGCTGTTCAAGACCGCCTGGGGCTCCTGGACCTATCCCGAGCCGAGCCTGCTCAGGATCGGCGACGTGCCGCTCTTCTCCGGCTTCATGTATGCCGCGGTCGGGAGCTATATCGCCCGCATCTGGCGGATCTTCGACATGCGCTTCACGCGCTACCCGCCGGTCTGGGCGACGGCGCTGCTCGCCGCGGCCATCTACGTCAACTTCTTCGCCCACCACTGGCTCCTGGACGCGCGAGCGCCGCTGCTGATCGCGACGGCCTTGCTCTTCGGGCGGACGCGGGTGTGGTACCGGCCGTTCACGAAGGACCGCTGGATGCCCCTGCTCCTGGGCTTCTTCCTCGTCGCCGCCTTCATCTGGCTCGCCGAGAACATCGCCACCTTCTCGCGCGCCTGGGTCTATCCGGACCAGGAGCGGGGCTGGATCCCGGTCTCGCCGCACAAGCTCGTCGCCTGGTACCTGCTGATGATCATCTCCTTCGTCCTCGTCTCGCTGGTCCATCGGCCGCGCGAGCACGGCGCCGGCGCTTGTGAACCGAAGCCCGATCCTCTAGGCTCCTGATTCCGCACGGCTTTTGGCGGGAACCAGGGGATCGGGGATGATCAGGATCTTGCTCGCGCTCGCGCTGGCCACGCTTGCCGCGGCGCCGGCGGCCGCGCAGGAGGCGGCGACCTTCACGCACTCCGCCAGCGGCGCCGTCTTCGCGCGCAGCGTCGGCGAGCAATCGATCGCGCTCACCCGCGATCTCGACACGCCCAACGACAGCGTCGTCGACTATGCCGGCGCGAACCCGCGCGAGTCGACGACGGTCTACATCTTCCGCGCCGCTTATCCCGACGCACGCTTGTGGTTCGGCCAGGCGGCCGACACGGTCGCAGGCCAGATTCCGCTCGACGTCTTCGATGCGGGCGAGGAAGAGCGGATCGCCGCCTTCGGCTCCGCAGCGCCGAACGCGATCCGGCGCATCTACATGACATCGCAGGCCGGCCCGTTCCGCACGACGGCGCTGCTCGTCGGCCAGGCGGGCGAGTGGATCGTCAAGATCAGGCTCACTTCGCCGACGCTGGACCGCGCCGGCATGGCCGCGCGGATCGGCGCATTCGCCGCGGCGATCCGCTTTCCGGCGGCGACGGCCTTCGCCGCGGCCGCCGCCCCGCTCGCGGACTGCGGCGCCCTCCCCTTCCCGCAGGGCGCACGGCCGGTGGAGATGGACGTAGAGCGCCTTGCCCTGATGACGGGCGTGGCGGCGGCGATGGCGGCCGAGGCGCGCGCGCCGCTGCGCGACGGCGGCGCCGGCTGGTGCCGGGTGGCAGGCAATCGCAGCAACCCACCCCTGCGCGTGATCCGCCGCGCCGACGGAACCGGCGGATGGATCTTCCTGATCGGCGATGCCGGGCGGGCGCTTTCGGCGCGGAGCGCCGCCGAGCTCGGCCTTCCCGGCGGCGGTCTCGCGGCGCTCGTCGCGGCGGACAGCGACGTTGTGGGCGTCGCAGGCGCTTATGAGGGCCTGCCGGACCCGATCTCGAGCTTCCAGCCCGGCACCCAGGTGCTTTTCCGGCGCGCGCGTCCAGTGATCGAGATCGGGCGCAGACCCCAGGCGCAGGAAGCGCCCGCGCCCGGGAAGCGTTGACGCCAGGGCTCGCCGGCAGGCGCTCAGCGCGCCCGCGGACGCCAGAGGGCACACACGGTCCGTGAGGGAGCTTGTGAGCGTCAGACGGTTCCGATAGCCTCCTGGCGGGCTCGGCTTTGCGGGCAATAAGGGGTGCTCATGATCCGTCGTTTCGCCGCCGCCGCGCTCGCCTTGTGGGCGCTCGTGCTCGCCATTCCGGCGTCTGCGCAGGAGCGGTGGCGGCATGAGGCGAGCGGCATCAGCATCGCCCGCGAGATCGGCGACATGCGCCTGCGCGATGAGCGCGACCTTTCAGGCGGTGCCGGGACCGACATACTGATGCAGTTCGGCAGCGGCGACACGGTGGTCACCTTCTATGTCTACCGCCCGCCTTATCCGAACGTGGCGCTGTGGTTCGAGCGCACGCGCATCGGCATGGGATCGACGGTCGGCTCCGACGGCGTGCCGGTCCGACCGCGCAGTTTCACGTTCGGCGGCGCCTCCGCTCCGAACGGCCTTCGCGAAGAGCTCGATGTCGCGCCCGGCAACATGATGCAGGCGAAGACGACGGCCGTCGCGATGGTTCAGCTGGGCGAGTGGATGGTGAAGGGGCGGGTCAGCTCGCGAACGCTCGACCGCGCCGGCACCGCTGCGGTGATGGACCGGCTGCTCGGTGCGGTGCGGGTCGAACGCGCGCCAGCCTTCGTGCTCCCCATCGCCGTTCCGCCGCGATGCGCGAACGCCGGTCAGCTCTCGGCAAGTCCGATACCCTCACCCGACCCCGCGGCCGTCTCCGCGGCCGCCGACGGCGGGCAGGCGGTGCATCTGGAAATCCGCGGCGTTGGCGGCCTGGCTGCGAATCCGCAAGGCTGGTGCCGCGAAGTGACCCAGGTCCCGCCCCAGTACGGCAGCGTCTACAGGCGACAAGGCGGCGCGGGGTGGGTCGCGCTCCTGGGCGATTCCGCTTACGCCGTGACCGCCGAGCGGCTCGCCCTTCCGGGCTCGGCCGACGCCGCGGTATTCGCGAGCACATCTGCAACGACGCAGCTTGCAGCCCTCTATGATGGCCTTCCCGCTCCCGATCCCGCGATTATTCAGGCGCTGCCGATCGTCGGAGGCCGCGAGCAAGGTCTCGCGGAGGTGCGTCGCCGTCGGTGAAAGCCGCCGGCCGGCTGGCGCTGGCCTGTGCGGCCGCCTAGAGCGGCGCCATGTTCTTCTCCTTCGTCGACGAGCTACGCACGGCCGGCATCCCCGCTTCTATCAAGGAGCACCTCACCCTCCTGCAGGCGCTCGACGCAGACGTGATCCGCGCCAGCCCGGAGGATTTCTATTATCTCGCCCGCGCCACCTTCGTGAAGGACGAGACCCTGCTCGACCGGTTCGACCAGGTGTTCGGCAAAGTCTTCAAGGGGCTCGAGACGAGCTACGGCACCGATGCCGTGCCGGTGCCGGAGGAGTGGCTGAGGAAGGTCGCCGAGCTCTACCTGACGCCCGAGCAGATGGCCGAGATCAAGTCGCTCGGCTCCTGGGAGGAGATCATGGAGGCGCTGAAGCAGCGGCTGGCGGAGCAAAAGGAGCGCCACCAGGGCGGCTCCAAATGGATCGGCACCGGCGGTACCTCGCCCTTCGGCAATTCGGGCTACAATCCGGAAGGCGTCCGGATCGGCGGCGAAGGCGGGCAGCGGAGCGCGATCAAGGTGTGGGACAAGCGCGAGTTCCGCAACCTCGACGCTTCGAAGGAGCTCGGAACCCGCAACATCAAGGTGGCGCTGCGCCGCCTCCGCCGCTTCGCCCGCGAAGGCGCCGCCGAAGAGCTCGACCTGGACGAGACGATCGACGGCACGGCGCGCAAGGGCTGGCTCGACATCCGGATGCGGCCGGAGCGGCACAATGCGGTGAAGCTCCTCCTCTTCCTCGACGTCGGCGGATCGATGGATCCGTTCGTCGCGCTCTGCGAGGAGCTGTTCTCGGCTGCTACCTCCGAGTTCAAGAACCTCGAATTCTTCTACTTCCACAATTGCGTCTACGAGAGCGTGTGGAAGGACAATCGCCGCCGCTTCTCGGAGCGCACGCCGACCTGGGACGTGCTCCACAAATACGGCCACGACTACAAGCTGATCTTCGTCGGCGACGCCTCGATGAGTCCCTATGAGATCACCCATCCCGGCGGCTCGGTCGAGCATTATAACGAGGAGGCCGGCGCGGTCTGGCTGAAGCGGATGGCGAACACCTACCCTTCCGCCGTCTGGCTCAATCCGACGCCGGAGCAATATTGGGGCTATTCCGCCTCCACCGGGATCGTGCGCGAGCTGATGCAGGACCGGATGTACCCGCTCAGCATCGAAGGGCTGGACGAGGCGATGCGAACCTTGAGCCGCAAGAGCTGAGGCGGCGTCACTGGAGCGTCGGCGTGCAGGGCTCGATCAGGCCGGCCCGCAGCAGCAAGGCGACGAGTCCCTGGAGCGCCGGCCGGCCATATTGCGGGAAGCGCGCCTCGAGCTGCTGCGTCGAGCTGAGGTTCTGGCCCAGCATCCATTGCGCCGGCTCCTCGAGGAGCCCGAGCGGCGCCTGCCCTCCCTGCCAGACCAGGAAGGCGCCGCTCTCGTGGAGGACCACCTCCGCCTGGAGCTCGGTGCGGATATAGAAGTCCATCGCCGGGCGCGCGGGGAGCGAGACTTCGCTCAGCGGCTTCGCCAGGGCCAGCTGGCGGTTGAGGACGGCGTTGCGGAACAGCGGCGTGCGCATCAGCGCCGCCGCCTTGCCGGCGAGCGCGCCGAGGCGGTCGCCGAGCCGCCGCCCCTCGTCCAGCCGGCCGTCCGGCAGATAGGCGCGGAACTCCGGGTCCTGCATCGCCAGCTCCTCGAGCAGGCGGAAGAGGACGCGCGCGGTGTGCGGCGCGAGCGAGAAGGTGACGTGGAGCGAGGCCTCGGACGAGGCGAGCGCGTCGTGATAGAAGCCGCGCGGAATGTAGAGGAGATCCCCCGGCCGCATCCGGACCTCCATCATCACCCTTCCCTTGGTCCGGTCGATCAGCGCCTGGCCGTCCTCCCCCTGATATTGCTCGACCGGGTCAGGCGCCCGGTTCTCGTAGATCCGCCAGACCTTCTCGCCCTCGCTGTGGACGGCGACGACGTCGTGCAGGTCGCAATGGCTGTGGAAGGCCTGGATGCCGCGGAACGAGCAATAGGCGTTGGCGCCCGAGGTGCCGAGGAAGCGCTCTGAGAGCATCGCCGTCACCTGCCTCAGCTCCGGCGCGGCGTCCTCCACCGAATCGGCGACGAGGCTCGCCCCCATGGCGAGGAAGGCGTGGATCTTGGCCGGATCGGCGCGGCGGACGGGGCCGGCCGGCGTCGCCACCTCGTCGACATAATGGTCGGCGCCGAGCGGCAGGCCGTTCAGGATCACCTTGGCGTTGGCCTCGGTCCAGTGGGAGGCGATGGCGAGGATCCGGTTGAGCCGCGGCCAGGCGAGCAGGGCCCGCCGCCGCTCGCCCGCCTCCCCTTCTGCTGGCACGTGGAGCGGCACGCGGCCGTAGACTTCATTGAGGAAGCGCTCGGCCGGGAAGGGCGCGATGAAGCCGGCAAGATCCATCCGCCAAGGGCTAGTCAGCGGCTCCTTCGCTGTCGAGCCTTAAGGCGCGGTCTCAGGCGGTGAGGCTGAGCGCGTGGCGGGTCGATCGCGGACGCGCCCGGATGATGGTCACCCGCGTGCCGTGGTCGGTGAGGTTGTAGAGCCGCCGCGCAAAGGCATGCGGCAGCCGGATGCACCCGTGCGAGGCGGGGTAGCCCGGCACCCGGCCGCCGTGGAGGGCGATGCCGTAATGGGTGAGCCGCTGCATATAGGGCATGGGCGCGTTGTCGTAGATGTTCGAATAATGCTCGACGCGCTTCTGGAGGATCGGGAATGTGCCGGTCGGGGTCGGGTGACCGCGCTTGCCGGTCGAAACCGGCGTCGTCGCGACCAGCTCCGAGCCACGGAACACCCACGCCCGCTGCGCCGCGATGCTGACCAGCACGCGCACCGCGCCGGCCGTGACGCGCCGAGGGGGAGCGGCAGGCTCCTCAGCCTCCGGGGCGGCAGCGGGCGCCGTCGCCGGGGGCTCGGCGGCCGCCGCGGGCTCGGGCGGCACGAGCTCGGCGGGCCCCGGAACGGCCTGGATGATCGTCCGCGTGAGGCGAGGCTCGGCGGGCGCGCTCGGTGCGGCTTGCGGCGCCTCCGCCGGCGGCGCGGCGCTGCCGAGGATCAGGCCGATCGCAGCACACAGAAAGGCGAGGCGCTTCATTGACTCTCCCGGCGCCGCGGCGGCGCGAACGGACGTTCTCTTCGCGCAACGAAGGATTAACCACGTTGCTCCGCCGGGCGAGTCATTTCTTCCCGCCCGGCGCCGCGCGGAACGGGTTTGTGCCGGCGCAGGTCCATGCTACCTGCCCCCCGCCATGGTCCAGTTCAAGTCCACCCTCCTCCGGCTCCTCGACGAGCGCGGCTACATCCACCAGCTGACCGACGCGGAGGGGCTCGACGCCCTCGCCGCCTCGGCGGTGGTGGTGCCGGGCTATATCGGCTTCGACGCGACCGCGCCCTCGCTTCATGTCGGCAGCCTCGTCCAGATCATGCTGCTGCGCCGGCTCCAGCAGGCCGGCCACAAGCCGATCGTGCTGATGGGCGGCGGCACCACCAAGGTCGGCGATCCGACGGGCCGCGACGAGAGCAGGAAGCTCCTCGACGACGCGACGATCGACGCCAACATCGCCTCGATCCGCCGCGTCTTCGAGCGGTTCCTGAGCTTCGACGACGGGGCCACCGGCGCCGTCATGGTGAACAACGACGACTGGCTCTCAAAGCTCGAATGGATCCCGTTCCTGCGCGACATCGGCCCGCACTTCACGATCAACCGGATGCTGACCTTCGACAGCGTCCGGCTGCGGCTGGAGCGCGAGCAGCCGATGACGTTCCTCGAATTCAACTACATGATCATGCAGGGCTACGATTTCCTGGAGCTCAACCGCCGCCA
The DNA here is from genome assembly GCA_036399955.1 of Allosphingosinicella sp. GTDB lineage: Bacteria > Pseudomonadota > Alphaproteobacteria > Sphingomonadales > Sphingomonadaceae > Allosphingosinicella. The sequence goes on from DASWMB010000019.1 coordinate 15,266, forward strand.
GGGCTGCCTCCTCCAGATGGGCGGCTCCGACCAGTGGGGGAACATCGTCAACGGCATCGAGCTCGCCCGCCGGGTCGAAGGCACCCATCTCTACGGCGTCACCACGCCGCTGATGACGACCTCGGACGGCGCCAAGATGGGCAAGACCGCGGCCGGCGCCGTCTGGCTCAACGGCGACATGCTCAGCCCCTACGATTACTGGCAGTTCTGGCGGAACACGGCCGACGGCGACGTCGGCAAGTTCCTCCGCCGCTTCACCGATCTGCCGATGGACGAGGTCCGCCGCCTGGAGGCGCTGGAGGGCGCGGAGATCAACGAGGCGAAGAAGGTTCTGGCGGACCTCGCCACCGCGATGGCTCACGGCGACGATGCGGCGCGCGAGGCCGGCGACACCGCACGGCGGACTTTTGAGGAAGGCACGTCCGGCGATGCGCTGCCGACGCTCAGGGTGACCGGCGAGATCGCCCTCGTCGACGCGCTCGTCGGCCTCGGCCTGTCGGCCTCGAAGAACGAGGCGCGGCGCCTGATCCAGCAGGGCGGCGCCAAGGTCGACGGCGAGAAAGCGGACGAGGACCGGACGATAGCGGTGAGCGGCGAAGTCAGGATCTCGGCGGGCAGGAAGAAGCACGGGGTTCTGACGCCTTGAATCCTCCCCGGCACGGGGAGGGGGACCGCACGCAGTGCGGTGGAGGGGGCCCGGAGGCCGCGACGATGCTGGTTTGCAGGCTCGGAACGCGCGGCGGGCCCCCTCCACCATGCTTCGCATGGTCCCCCTCCCCGTTCCGGGGAGGATTAGCCGCCTCTCAGCAAAGCCACCGCTGAATCCCGTTCGAACAGGTACAGCAGCACCCGAGCCGCCCTGCCCCGCTCGCCCTCCAGCCCGCCGTCCCTGTCGACGAGCAGCCGCGCGTCGTCGCTCGCGGTCTGCGCGAGCTCCTGGATCTTCTCGGGCGTGGCGATGCGGAACTGCGCCTCTCCGCTCTGCCTGGTGCCGAGGATCTCGCCGGCGCCGCGCAGCCTCAGGTCCTCCTCGGCGATGCGGAAGCCATCGTTGGTCTCCCGCATCAGAGCCAGTCGCGCGCGGCCGGTTTCGCTCAGCGCGTTGCCGCGCAAGAGCAGGCACACCGAGCGTCCCTCCCCGCGCCCGACGCGGCCGCGGAGCTGGTGGAGCTGGGCGAGGCCGAAGCGGTCCGCGCCCTCGACGATCATCAAGGTGGCGTTCGGCACGTCGACGCCGACCTCGATCACCGTCGTCGCGACCAGCACCGAGATCGCGCCCTCGCCGAACGCGGCCATCACCTCGTCTTTCTCGGGCCCGCGCATCCGGCCGTGGACGAGGCCGACCTGCTCGCCGAAGCGCAGGCGCAGGAGCTGCGCCCGCTCCTCGGCCGCCGCCTGGTCGGAGGCCTCGCTCTCCTCGACCAGCGGGCAGACCCAATAGGCCTGGCCGCCGCGGGCGATGTGGCGGGCGAGGCCGTCGATCACGTCGGGGAGCTTGTCGAGCGAGAGGACGCGGGTCTCGATCGGCTGGCGGCCCGGCGGCATCTCGTCGAGGCGGCTCACGTCCATCTCGCCATAATGGGTGAGCGTCAAAGTCCGCGGGATGGGCGTCGCCGTCATCACCAGCAGATGCGGCGGCCGCTCGGCCTTGGCCGCGAGCATCATTCGCTGGGCGACGCCGAAGCGGTGCTGCTCGTCGACGACGGCGAGGCCGAGCCGGCGATAGGCGACCGACTGCTGGAAGATGGCGTGGGTGCCGACGAGGATGTCGATCGATCCGTCGGCGAGCCCCATGAGCGTCGATTCCCGCGCCCGGCCCTTCTCGCGGCCGGTGAGGATCGCGACGGTGACGGGAAGGCCCGCGAGCTGGCGCGAGAGCGTGTCGAAATGCTGGCGGGCGAGGATCTCGGTCGGGGCGAGCAAAGCCGCCTGGGCGCCCGCCTCGACCGCGGTCAGCATCGCCATCAGCGCGACCAGGGTCTTGCCCGAGCCCACGTCCCCCTGGAGCAGGCGCAGCATCGGCGTTTCCTGCTGGAGGTCGCCCTCGATCTCGGCGACGGCGCGGCGCTGCGCGCCCGTCGGCGAATAAGGAAGCTTGAGCGCGTCGCGGAGGCGCCCGTCGCCCTTCAGCGGCACGCCCCGCCGCTTGCGCGCGGCGCCGCGGACCAGCATCAAGGCGAGCTGGTTGGCGAAGATCTCGTCATAGGCGAGCCGCTCCTTGGCGGCGGCGGCATGGCGGCCGTGATGGGCGCGGCGGAGCGCCTCCTCCCAGCCCGGCCACCCCTGCCGGTCGAGCAGGCTCGGCTCGATCCACTCGCCGAGCGGCGGCACCCGCGCCAGCGCCTGCGCGGCGAAATCGGCGAGGCGCCGGTTGGTGATCCCTTCGGAGAGGGGATAGACCGGCTCGCGCTCGGGCAGATCGGCCGCCTCGTGAAGCGGCAGGACATAGTCGGGATGGACGATCTGGAGCTCCTGACCGTACATCTCCATCCGCCCGGAGACGATCCGCGGTTCGCCGATCGGCAGCTGCTTCTTCGCCCAGCCCGGATTGTGGAAATAGACGAGGCTGAGATAATTGCCGTCGCGGTCGGTAGTCTGGACCCGCATCGGCCCGCGGCCGCCCCCCTGGCGGTAGTTCACCGGCGTCACCTCGACGGTGACCACCTGCCCGGCATCGGCAACGTCGAGGAGCTCGACCTTCTTCCGCTCGACCCAGTTCACCGGAAGATGGAAGAGAACGTCCACCACCCGCTCCAGCCCGAGCCGCTTCAGCGGCTTGGCGACGGCCGGACCAACGCCCTTCAGCACCTCCACTTCGGCGAACAAAGGATTGAGGATATCGGGACGCATCGGCCCCTCGTAATCGGCTCGCCCGCCCTCAACAATCCTGCCGAGCGGTGTGGACAGCCCGCCACATTTGTCGCATCTCTCTGCGCATGTCCTGCCGCGCCATTGCCGCTTCCTTGGCGGTCCTCGCGCTGGCCGCTTGTGCGGCGGGCCGCGAAGCCGCGCCTCCTGCGCCGGCGCCAGCCGTGAGGTCGTCGCCGCTCGCGCAGGTCGAGATTGCGGGCGAGACGCTGCGCAGCGGCATGCGCGTCGTCTACGCCCGGACGCCGCCGGTGCCGGGCCGGCCGGCGCGCGTTTTCGTCGCCAGCTATGTCCTTGCCGGCGTCTTCGAGGAGGAGCGGCAGGGGTGGGCGCATCTGATGGAGCATGTCGCGGCGAACAACCGTGCCGCGATCGCCAATCCGCACCCGACGCGCGAGGGCCAGATCGTCAACGGCAACGCGCTGGCGCGGCCCTATTACACCAACTTCCTGCTGATCGGCGCGCCCGACGCGCTGCCGGCGATGATCCACGGCCGGATGGCCCGCGCCGGCCGCTTCGCGGACGATGCGGCGGTGTTCGCGAACGAGGTCGGCCGCGTCGTGACCGAGCTCCGCCGCGACCGCTCGAGCCTCTACCCGGCCTATAGCGCCCTTGTCTCGGCGGCGCGCGGCCGCTCGCCCCGGCTCGAGGACGAGGTCGCCTCGGTCGCCGCCGCCCGGCAGGAGACGCTCGCCGAGGCGATGGCGCCGCTCTATCGGCCCGAGCGCACCGTGCTCGCGATCAGCGGCGACATCGACGTTGCGGCGGCGCGGGCGATGGTTCGGGACGCGGAGGCGCGCTTCGCCTGGCCCGCCGCGGCGCCGGTGCCGATCCGCGCCGGCGCGCCCGGTTTCCGCTTCGGCGGGCGGGCGCTGGTCGAGGGCCAGAACACCGCCGCGCAGACCGTCGCCGGGCTCGCCTGGCCGCGGCCCGCGCTGGGCGCGCGCGACCTCCTGCCCTTCCTCGTCGCCGACCAGCTCCTCCTCGGCGGGCGGACGAGCGGCGCCGATCCGAAGCGCTCCGACGCCTCGCCGCTGGGCGCCGCGCTCGGCGCCGGCATCGGTGCGTCGAATCTCTGGGACCGGCAGGACGGCTGGGCCGCTCCGCCGATGGTCGACACCGGCCCTGGCCTCTACACCGTGCTGTTCAATTCCAGCCGCTCCCTCACGCCCGAAGAGACGGCGGCGGCGGCACGGGCTGCCCTGCGCCGGATCGAGGCGGCCGGCCTCGGCGACGGAGCGATCGAGACGGCAAAGGCGCAGCTCGCTTCCTATTACGAGACCTGGCTGCTCGAGCCGAACGCGCGGGTGATCGCCGACCACATGGTCGCGCTCGCCGCGACCGGTCGCGATCCGGCGGCGGTCCTCGGCATTCCGGACGCGATCCGCGCCGTCCGTCCCGCCGCCGTCCGGGCTGCCTTCCGCCGCCACCTCCTGAACGTGGACCCGATTGCGGTGGTGCTGCCGCCGGCGCCGCCGGCCTGACGCTTCAAAGTCGCCGCGCCTGCGCCTAGATAGGGGCCTCCCGGCCGGGCGCTGCCGCGCCCCGGCCTTTTTCGGCTGGAGATCATGGACCGCGAGACCCGCCTCAAGCGCCTGCGCTTCCGCGCCTGGCATCGCGGCGTGCGCGAGGCGGACCTGATGGTGGGCGGCTTCTTCGATGCACAGCACGACGCCTGGGGCGAGGCGGAGATGGACTGGTTCGAGACCCTGCTCGAGGAGCAGGACGTCGACGTCATGGCCTGGGCGCTCGGAACCGCGGCGCCGCCCGAGCGCTTGGCCGGGACGCTGATGCAGCGCCTCCAGCAGCTCGACTATCTGAAGCATTTCGACTGAGTGACCGACATCCAGAAGATCCTGCGCGCGCGTTCGCCGATGACGCTCGCCGGCGCGCCCTCCGGCTTCCTGCCCTGGCTCGCTGCCGACCTCGCGCGCGCGGCGAAAGGACGCGCGGTGTTCGTCGCGCCGGACGAGGCGGCGATGCGCCACATCGCGGAGGCCGCGGACTATTTCGCGCCCGAGCTCGAGATCCTGACCTTCCCCTCCTGGGATTGCCTCCCTTACGACCGCAGCTCGCCCTCCCTGCGCTCGACGGCGGAGCGGCTGGCGACGCTCCACGCCCTCCAGCGCAAGGCGGACAAGCCGCAGCTCCTCGTCACCACCGTCAACGCCGCGCTCCAGCGCACGCTCACGCCGTTCCGCATCCGCCAGCTCGTCGCGCGCCTGGCGCCCGGCGAGCGGATCGACCTCACCCGGCTGACGCACCTCCTGAACGCCAACGGCTATCACCGCACCGACACCGTCCAGGACGCCGGCGAGTTCGCGGTGCGCGGCGGCCTCGTCGACCTCTTCCCCTCGGGCGAGAGCGAGGGCCTGCGGCTCGACTTCTTCGGCGACGAGATCGAGAGCGTCCGGCGCTTCGACCCGGCCACCCAGCGCACCACCGGCCGCGCCGACAGCTTCACCCTGCTCCCCGCCTCGGAGACCCTGCTCGACGAGGACAGCGTCAAGCGCTTCCGCTCCGGCTATCGCGAGCGCTTCGGCGCCACCGCCACCGGCGACCCGCTCTACCAGGCTGTCTCCGAAGGCCGCCGCCTCGCCGGGATCGACCATTGGCTGCCCTTGTTCGAGGAGCGGCTCGCCACCTTGTTCGACCATCTTGCGCCGGACGACCTCGTCGTCCGCGACGCCCACGATGCCGGCGCCGCCGACGCCCGCTTCGAGGCGATCACCGATTATTGGCAGAACCGCACCCGCTCCCAATCGTCCGACCCAGGCTCCTACCGCCCGCTCGAGCCGCACGCGCTCTACCTCTCGCGCGAGGAATGGGAGCGCGCGATCGAGGAGCGCCCGCTCCATCTCGCAACCCCCTATCGCGAACCCGAAAGCGCCCGCGTCGTCGACTTCGAGGTCGACGCCGCCCGCGACTTCGCCCCCGAGCGCTCGCAGAACGTCAATGTCTACGAAGCGGTCGTCGCGCATGTCGCGGAGCTCCGGCGGCAGAAGAAGAAGGTCGTCCTCGCCAGCTATTCCCGCGGCGCGCGGGAGCGCCTCAAGGGCCTCCTCGCCGACCACGGCCTCAGGAATGCGGTCGAAGTGGACACCTGGCAGGAAGCTCTCGGCGTATCATCTCCCCTCCCGCTTGCGGGAGGGGCCGGGGGAGGGCCTGTCGAGACCTCTCGAACCGGCAAGGACAGCCCCTCCCCCCAACCCCCTCCCGCGAGCGGGAGGGGGAGCGCGGGCGCAGTCGCCCTCGCCGTCCTTCCCCTCGACCACGGCTTCACCAGCCGCGACGTCGCCGTGCTCACCGAGCAGGACATGCTCGGCGACCGCCTCGTGCGCCGGCGCCGTCGCAGGAAATCCGCCGACGCCTTCATGTCGGAGCTCTCGACCCTCAGCCAGGGCGACCTCGTCGTCCATGCCGATCATGGCATCGGCCGCTACGAAGGCCTGACCCAAATCCCGGTCGGCACGTCCCCGCACGACTGCGTCGCCCTCGAATATGCGGGCGGCGACAAGCTCTACGTTCCGGTCGAGAATATCGACGTCCTCTCCCGCTACGGCAGCGACGCCGAGGGCGTCGCGCTCGACCGGCTGGGCGGCGAGGCCTGGCAGCGGCGCAAGGCGCGGATGAAGGAGCGCATCCGCGAGATTGCGGGCGAGCTCATCAAGACCGCCGCCGAGCGCGCCGTCCGCCCCGGCGCGGTGATCGAGACCGACACCAGCTACGCCGCCTTCGCCGACCGCTTCCCTTACGAGGAGACGGAGGACCAGGACCGCGCCATCGCCGACGTCTTCTCGGACCTCCAGGCGGGCAAGCCGATGGACCGCCTGGTCTGCGGCGACGTCGGCTTCGGCAAGACCGAGGTCGCGCTGCGCGCCGCCTTCGCCGCCGCCATGGCCGGCCATCAGGTGGCCCTCGTCTGTCCCACCACGCTCCTCGCCCGCCAGCATTACAACACCTTCTGCGAGCGCTTCCGCGGCTTTCCGATGCGGATCGGCCGCCTCTCCCGCCTCGTTCCGCCGAAGGAGGCGAAGGAGACGCGCGAGGCGCTCGCCTCGGGCCAGGTCGACATCGTCATCGGCACCCACGCGATCCTCGCCAAGACCGTCGAGTTCCGCAATCTCGGCCTCGTCATCGTCGACGAGGAGCAGCGCTTCGGCGTCACCCACAAGGAGCGCCTCAAGGGCCTTCGCGCCGACGTCCACGTGCTGACGCTGACCGCCACCCCGATCCCGCGCACCCTCCAGATGGCGATGTCGGGCCTGCGCGAGCTGTCGGTGATCCAGACCCCGCCGGTCGACCGCCTCGCCGTGCGCACCTACGTCATGCCCTGGGACCCGGTCGTCATCCGGGAGGCGCTGCTTCGCGAGCATTATCGCGGCGGCCAGACCTATTTCGTCGCCCCGCGAGTCGCCGATCTCGCCGATCTCGAGCAATATCTGCGCGACGAGGTGCCGGAGGTGAGCTTCGTCACCGCCCACGGCCAGATGGCGCCGACCGAGGTCGAGGAGAAGATGTCGGCCTTCTACGACCGCAAGTACGACGTCCTCCTCTCGACGACGATCGTCGAGAGCGGGCTCGACATCCCCTCGGCCAACACCCTCATCATCCACCGTGCCGACCGCTTCGGCCTCGCCCAGCTCTACCAGCTTCGCGGCCGCGTCGGGCGCGCCAAGACCCGCGCCTACGCCTATTTCACGACGCCGGCGACGCGCACAGTCACCGAATCGGCCGACAAGCGCCTCCAGGTCCTCGCCAATCTCGAAAGCCTCGGCGCCGGCTTCCAGCTTGCCAGCCACGACCTCGACATACGCGGCGCCGGCAATTTGCTCGGGGACGAGCAGTCCGGCCACATCAAGGAGGTCGGCTTCGAGCTCTACCAGTCGATGCTCGAGGAGGCGATCCTCGAAGCCAAGGCCGGCGGCACGGCGCGGGCGGCCGAGGGCTTCTCGCCCCAGATCACGGTCGATGCGCCGATCATGATCTCCGACGATTATGTGCCCGATCTCGACCTTCGCATGGGCCTCTATCGCCGGATGAACGAGTTCGAGACGCCGGACGAGATCGAGCCCTTCGCGGCCGAGATGATCGACCGCTTCGGCAAGCTCCCCGAGGAGACCGAGAACCTTTTGAAGGTGATCGAGATCAAGCTGAACTGCCGCCGCGCCTGCATCGTCAAGCTGGACGTCGGCGCCAAAGGCGCGCTGGTCCACTTCCACAACGACAGCTTCCCCGACATCGAGGGGCTGATCGCCTACGTCCAGCACCTCAAGGGCATCGCCAAGCTCCGCCCGGATTCGAAGCTGGTGATCACCCGCGCCTGGCCCGAGCCCGCGGCGCGCATCAACGGCGCCCTGCAGATGTCGAGAGGCCTCGCGAAGATCCTGGGCTGACTGATCCTCCCCGGAACGGGGAGGGG
>DASWMB010000020.1:0-10944 GCA_036399955.1 Allosphingosinicella sp.
TCGCTGTAGAGCTTCGCCTCCGCGAAGACGAAGAAATAGAGCGACACCATCGCGATACCGAACGGGTAATTCCAGACGCTGCGGCGTACCACCAGCGCGACATTGGCCAGCCCCAATGCAGCCGCCGCCCATTCCAGGCCGTTCACTTCGTTTGTTGCCCCACCCTTGCCAGCGCGCCCCTTAGCGCCCGCGCCGGCGCCTGAACAGCCGGTTCCCACCCCAGCCGAAACTCGCTAAACCACCCCCACGCGCCCGTAGCTCAGTTGGATAGAGCACGAGCCTTCTAAGCTTGGGGTCGCAGGTTCGAATCCTGCCGGGCGCGCCATGCCTTCCACCAGCTGACGAGCCCTGCGGCAGCCATGACCAGGAACACGGCGTATAGCCCTGCCGTCGGCTCGAGGTCGCGGCTCCAGTAGAGCGGCACGGCGATGAGGTCGACGGCGATCCACAGCACCCAGCATTCGAGGCGGCGGCGCGCCTGGAGGAGCTGCGCGGCGACGCTGCCGCCGGCGATCAGCGCGTCCGCGACCGGCGCCGCCGCGTCGGTGAAGGTCGCCATCGCCCAGCCCCAGGCGAGGCTCGCCGCGAGCGTGCCGGCGAGCCACAGCAGCCGCTGCCTGCCCGTCAGCGTCGTCACCATCACCTCGCCGCTGAGGTGCCGCGAGCGCAGCCAGTTGCGCCAGCCGTAGAGGTTGATCGCGAGGAAGAAGATCTGGAGGAGCGCGTCGGAGTAGAGCTTCGCCTCCCAGAAGACGAAGAAATAGAGGCTCACCATCGCCAGCGCGAACGGGTAGTTCCAGACGCTGCGCCGGACGACCAGCGCCACGTTGACGAGGCCGAGCGCGGCCGCGATCCATTCGGTGAGTGCCATGCGGCGGGCCGGCGGCGCGCCTCCCCGGAAGCGCGCCGCCGCTGCGGCTCAGCCGCCGACGTGCGGCTGGGCGATCATGCAGTAGAGCATCGGCAGCGACAGGATGAGGTTCGTGCGCGACGCCATCATCGCGACCGAGCCGGAGCGGGCCTTGGCGGCGTCGTCCGCGGGGACGATGCCGAGCGCGCGCTTCTGGTTCGGCCAGATCACGAACCAGACGTTCGCCGCCATGATGAGGCCCAGCCACATGCCGATGCCGATGGTGCGGAAGCCGTCCGAGAGGGTCAGCGCGTCGACCACATAGCCCGGCCGGCTCATCTCGGCGAGGAGGAGGCCGAGGATCACCGTCGCCAGCGCCGCCCAGCGGAACCAGAAGAGCGCGGCCGGCGCGATGAAGCCGGTGACGCCGCGCTTCAGCTCGGCCGGCACTTTCGGCATGGTCGGGATCTGGACGAAGTTGAAGTAGTAGAGGAGGCCGATCCACAGGATGCCGGCGAAGACGTGGAGATAGCGCAGGAACTGCGCCCAATAGTCGCCGCTCATCACGTCGCCGTGGAGGCCGAACATAGCCGCCAGCAGCAGCACGACGCCGATCGCGAGCGCGAGATGGAAATTGCCGAGTATCTTGGCCATGGAAAAGTCCCCCTGTTGGACCGTTGCCGCGCCCTCTTAGACGCTGGGAGCGGCCCGCTCAATCCAGAGGCTTGCCGACGCCGCAGCGGCCGCAGGCCGACCCTCCCGGTTCACATGCAATTCGGACCTATCGCCGCTGGAGATTACACCGCGGCGGCTCTAGGATCGAAGCATCGCGAGGGGGAAGCGAACAGGGGGGATCATGGAAGAGGAGGGTGGAGCCGAGCGCCCGCTCGGCGCTCGTGCGGCCGATTTGTTCGACCGGATGGAGGCTGTCTATCTGCGCATCCTGCGCGGCTTCATCCTGATATTCGCCACGCTGCTGATCCTTTACGCCGCCGGGCTGGCTGTCGTGAGCCTCTACAAGATGTCTCGCTCGCCGAGCAGCATCATCGAGCAGGAAGCCACCGTCAGCGGCGGGGATCTGCTGGCGGCTGAAGGCCTCGAAATGGCGCGTCCCGGCGAACGCGGCGAACAGGATCGGACGAACCCAGCGCACCGCCAGTTCTACCAGCAGTTCGTCCGCCGCTATCACGCGCTGTTCCGGCAGCGCTTCGAGCCCTTCCGGCGGCGCGGCGACCGTCAGCTGGCGCTCGACGCCTTCGACGACGCTTATGTGAACAGTGACGTGCGTCTCGAGGCGACCGCCGAGGCGGGAGGCAATTTCGCGGCTGATCGTGCGGACCTCGAACTGCTGCTCCGCGCGATGGCCGAGGCAGCGCAGACGCCCGAGACGCAGCGCCGGCTCCAAGCCTATAAGAATGCGCGGGAAGTGCGGGTCTGCCGCGACGTGCAACGGACGCGCGCGGTCCAGCGGAGCGGCTGGGACCGTTACAGCACGTCCTGCTCGGATTGGTACTATCCGCCCTACGGTTGTCCCGTCACTCGCTCGGTCCGGCAACCCTACACGCAGCGCGTGTGCGAGATGCGCCTGCCAGAAGGTACGCGGTCCCATGCGGACGTCTTCCGTGCCTATCACGACCGCTTCTTCGCCCTCCTAGGGCAGCGGCGAAGAGAGAATAGCGAAAATGCAGCAGCGGCGCGGCTGGCCATCGAATACGGCCGAGTCGAAGGCAGCATGTCGCTCAGCAAGGCGGCTTACGTCTTCGGCGGCTTCCTGCTCGTGATGTTCTTCTTCCTGCTCATCGCCATCGAGCGGCACCAGAGGCGACTTGCCCGTGCGTTGGCGCCCGCAACCGACGGTGGGCCCGTAGAACAACCTGCGCCGGAGCCTAATCCAATCGCCACATGATGCTCTGCTCGAGCGGCGTCCACAGCCCCGTGCGCACGCCCGCGTGGCGCAGCGCGCGGCCGGTCCATTCGTTGCAGGTGAGGACGAAGCTGTAGCCGCCGTTCGCCTCGTAGAACATGTCGGCGGGTCCGTAGCCGCGGCCGAGCACCGGGATGGTGCGGCCTTCCCGATCGCGCTGGAAGCGGGCGCTGATATAGCCGGCGAGGCGGCGATATTCCTCCGCGCGGAGCACGATCGGCCGCTGCCACTCGTCCGGGCGCGGCTGGTGGTCGTGCTCGACGTGGAGGAGCGTCGGGCCGTTGCCGAAGAAGGCGAGGAAGGCGGTCGAGACGCTGAGATCGCTCCAGGTCGGCGTCTCGAGATAGAATTCGCGATTGCCGTAGCCGACCGCGATATGGTCGCCGGCGCCCCAGCGCGGGTCGCGCAGATGCTCCGGCGGGGCGAACGGGCGCCAGTCCATCGCGGGCGTCACCTTCGGCATGACGATCCAGGTATGGACGCCGTTGGTGCGCACCAGGATGGTCACGCCCCGGTCCGCCTCCCGCCACGACATGTTCGCCGGGATCAGCCCGAGCACCGCCGCCGCGGTGAGGAAGGCAAGCGGGATGGCGAGGACCCCGCCGACCAGCCATGCGAGGCTGCGGATCCAGCGATGCCGCCACCAGCGCCTCAGCATCTCCCGCACTCGAGCCATGGCCTTGTGCTAGCCGAGCCCCGCGCGCACAGCCAGACCGATGAGCCGGGCGGACCTCGAGCGGATCTGGCGTGCGGGCGTCGCGGCCTGCCTCCCCGCCCGCGTCCTCCCGCCGCACCTTCCCGAGCCGCCGCCGGGACGCACCATCGCCCTCGCGCTCGGCAAGGCGGCCGGCGGCATGGCGGAGACGCTGGAGGCGCATTGGCCGGGACGCCTCGAAGGACTTGCGGTGGCGCCGTACGGCACGCGCGCAAGGCTGAGATCGATCGAGCTGGCCCACGCCTCCCACCCTGCACCGGACGAAGCGAGCGTCGCGGCTGGCGAGCGGCTGCTCGCGCTCGCGGGCGAAGCGGGCGCTGACGACCTCGTCCTCGTCCTGCTGAGCGGCGGCGCCTCGTCGCTGGCCTGCCTCCCCGGCGAAGGGCTGACGCTGGTCGATAAGCAGCGCTTGACCCAGGCCCTGCTCCGCTCAGGCGCGGCCATCGGGGAAGTGAACCGCGTTCGCCGGCATCTCTCGCGCATCAAGGGCGGCCGACTCGGCTCCGCAGCGGCGCCGGCGCGGCTGGTCACCCTCGCCATCTCGGACGTGGCGGGCGACGGCCCGCAGGACATCGGCTCCGGCCCCACCGTCGCCGACGCGACCACGGTCGCCGACGCGCACGCGGTGCTGCGCCGACACGCCATCGCCGCGCCCGCCGCGGGCTGGTCCGAGAGCGAGAAGGGAGCGACCGGCGAGTTCCGGATCGTCGCCGCGAACCGGCAGGCGCTGCAGGCGGCGGCCGCGGAGGCGCGAAGGCTGGGTTACGAGCCGCTTGTGCTCGGGGCCTGCGAGGGGGAGGCGCGCGAACTCGGCCGCGCGCATGCCGCCCTCGCGCTCCGGCAGCGGGGGCGCATGGCGCTGATCTCCGGCGGGGAGCTCACCGTCACCGTCGCCGGCTGCGGCCGCGGCGGCCCGAACCGCGAATATGCCCTCGCCGCGGCGATCGCCTTCGCCGGCACGCCCTTTATCCGCGGTCTCGCCGCCGACAGCGACGGCATCGACGGCAGCCCAGACGCCGCGGGCGCTTTCTTCGACGAGGGCACCCTCGCCCGATCCTCCCGCGACGCCGGCGCGGCGCTCGCGGACAACGACTCCGGCGGCTACTTCGCCGCGCTCGGCGACGCCTTCGTCACCGGCGCCACCGGCACCAACGTCAACGACTTGCGCGTCATCCTCACCGGCCCCTAGGGTGCACCCATGGCGGAGTGGGTGATCGGGATCATCGGGGGGTCGGGCCTCTATGCGCTCGACGCGGTCGAGGAGGCGCAGTGGATCGCGGTCGACACGCCGTGGGGGTCGCCGTCGGACGAGCTGCTGGTCGGCCGCGTAGAAGGCGTGAAGTTCGTCTTCCTCCCGCGCCACGGCCGCGGCCACCGCATTCCGCCGGGCGAGCTCAACTACCGCGCCAATATCGACGCGCTGAAGCGGGCGGGCTGCACCGATCTCGTCGCCATCTCGGCCGTGGGCTCCCTCAACGAGGCGATGGCGCCGGGCATGTTCGCGATCGCCGAGCAGTTCGTCGACCGCACCGTCTCGCGCGAAGCGAGCTTCTTCGGCCCCGGCCTCGTCGCCCATGTCTCCTTCGCCGACCCGGTCTGCGCGCGCCTGTCGGACCTCGTCGCAGGCGCTGCATCGGCCGCGGGCGCAGAGGTGGCGCGCGGCGCCACCTATGTCGCGATCGAGGGGCCGCAATTCTCGACCCGGGCGGAGAGCCGCCTCTACCGCCACTGCGGCTGCGACATCATCGGCATGACCGCCATGCCCGAGGCGCGCCTCGCCCGCGAGGCGGAGCTTCCCTACGCACTCGCCGGCATGATCACCGACTATGACAGCTGGCGCGAGGGCGAGGAGCCGGACGTCGCCGAGATCGTCGCTCGTCTTCACGGCAATGCGGCGACGGCGCGGCGGCTGATCGTCGAGCTCGCCCGCGCGCTGCCGCCCGAGCGCGCGGCGTGCTCGATCGATCGTGCGCTCGACAATGCGATCATGACGGCGCCCGAGGCGCGCGACCCGGCTATGGTGGCGAAGCTCGACGCCATCGGCCGCCGCGTCTTCGCGCGCTAGGCGGCGCGGCCACCGACGGGAGGCTCGAACGGCCGCGCCCGGATCCAGCGGCTGGCGATCAGCTTCTCGCCTTTCGTCACCGGAAGCCCGGCATGTGCCGCCGCCGGATCGCGCCGCCCATCCGCCCCGACATTGCGGAACAGGATCGCGTCGCCGGCCGGGAAGCGAAGCGACAAGCCCGCTTCCGGGAATTCCGTTTCCCCGCCCTCGAACGCGTCATTGAGCCAGACTAGCAACGTATAGACCCGCTGGTTCTCGAACCCGGGTATTGCGTCAAAATGGGTGCGGTATTGGTCGCCGGGGCGGTAGCGCAGGACCTGGAGCGGCTCGCCCTGCTCGGGCGTCGTGCCGCTCGCCGCGGCGATCCGGCGGTTGAGCGCGTGGACGGCGAGCGTCTCGAGCGGCCAGGTGAAGCCCGCCCCGTCCGAGGTCCGCACCGGATCGCGCACCTGCCGGCCGGTCGCATTGTCGACCACCACCGAAGGCTCCAGCATCGGCTCCGCGGCCTCGATCAGGTAGCGGCACTCCGCGGCCGTGAAGAAGCCCGCGAAGTGGACGATCTCCGGCGCTTCGCAGACCCTTTCGCCGCGCGGCACCTCGGCCGGATCGCCCGCGGGCGTCAGCGCCATCGCGCGGACCGTCTCGAGCTCGCGCTGCGAACGCCGCCCGCTCGGCGCCAGGCTCTCGAGGAACCGCAGCGCCGCCGGCCAGTCGCGCGGGCCGCCGACGCCGCTTGCGACGAGGTTGGTGAAAATCACCGCCGCGTTGCGGCTGCCGGCCGCCGCGGCCTGGCGGAAGAGCTCGCGCGCCGCCGCCGTGTCGCGCCGCCCGCCGGCACCGGTCAGCGCCGCCGCGGCGCGCTCGAACAAGGCATCGGCCTCAGCCATAGAGCCTCGCCAGCCGCTCCGGGCTCGCGCCGAGGCGGTAGAGGGCGAGCAGGCCGAGGTTGCGCGCCGACCGCCGCGCCCAGCCGTCCCGCCGCCAGCGCTCGGCGGAGGTCGACGCCTCCACCCGCAGCGCCTCGAGCCGCCGCCGCCCGATCCGCCGGACGAGATCGACGTCCTCCATCAGCGGCAGCGGCCGGTAGCCGCCGACGGCATCGTAGAGAGCGCGCGAGATCAACAGCCCCTGATCGCCATATGGAAGCCCGAGCAGCCTCACCCGCGCGGCGGCGCCGAGCTCGACCAGTCGCGCCTGCCAGGCGCGGTCGGCGAGACGGAAGCCGAAGAACGCGGCCTTGTCCTGCCCGGCTCTCGCGTGCTCCTCTGCCGCCTCTCGCCACCCCGATCCGGGCAAGGTGTCGGCGTGGAGGAACAGCAGCCAGTCGCCCCGCGCCGCCTCTGCGCCGGCGCGAAGCTGGGCTCCCCGTCCGCGAGGGGCGCCGATCAGCCGCGCGCCATGCCGCTCTGCGACCGCCGCGGTCCCGTCCGTCGAGCCGCCGTCCGCCACGACGATCTCGTCCGCCTCCCGCATCCGCTCCAGCGTCGCGCCGAGGCTCGCCGCGGCGTTCAGCGTCGGGATGACGACCGAGACCATCTCAGGCAGAGCAGCTCGCGCCGCCGAGCACGCAGAAGCGCGCGCAATGGGCGTGGTTGAGCGGCACCGCGCCGCTTGCGCCGGCGAGCGTCTCGCCGAGAGCGAAGCGCGGGTCATAGGGGAGCAAAGTACAGGCGACGACATGGGGCCCGGCGCTGCCCTTCGCCTTCACCACCATCCGGCTGGTCGCGCACATCGGCGAGGAGGGAGAGACGCCGAGAATGTCCCAGCAGGCCTCGCCGATCTCCGGTACGTCCGCTTCGGCGTCCATCGCCGGGAAGAGGACGAGGTGCCGCGGCTCGACGGCGAGCCGCGCGAACAGCGCCTCATAGCCCTTCCGCGCCTCCGCTTCCTCCTCGAGCCGCCGTCCGGCGACCGCGACCGGGAAGCCGTTCGCCGACAGCCAGCGCAGACCGTCCAGCGCCTTTTCCCACGTGCCCGGCCCGCGCTCCGCCTCGTGGACCTGGCCCGTATAGTGATCGAGGCTGACGCGGAAGGTGATCCGCTCCCGTTCGCTCGGGGCGATCTCCAGCAGCGCCGCCTCGAAGCGCCGCATCGGCCGCATCGCATTGGTCAGCACCAGCAGCTCGAAGCCGCGGTCCAGAGCCGCCCGGATCATCGCCGCGATCTCGCGGTTCATGAACGGCTCGCCGCCGGTGAAGCCAATCTCGCGCGTGCCCATTCCCCGCGCCTCGTCGAGATAGGCCTCCGCCTCGGCGAGCGTCAGATAGACGAGCGCATCGTTGGTCGGCGAGCTCTCGATATAGCAGCTGGCACAGGCGAGATTGCAGAGCGTTCCGGTGTTGAGCCAGAGCGTCTCCAGCCGCTCCAGCGCCACCTTGGCCCGCGTCTCTCCCCTCGCGGTGACCAGCGGATCGCGGAACTTGGCCCGATCGAGCGGCCGCGCGCCGGCAAGGGCAAAGGGCGAGCTCGGCGGCTTCAGGGCGGTGGCGATGGCTTCTCTCCTCGCGTCTCGTTAAGCCAAAAGCGGCGCGGTGCTAACCCTCTCCCGCTTGCGGGAGAGGAGGGGCCCAGGCGAAGCCTGGGAGGTGAGGGTCTGTTTTGACTGAAGAAGAAAACAGACCCTCACCCCAGCCCTCTCCCGCGAGCGGGAGAGGGAGCAGGAAGGGAGCGGGAGCGGGGCGGATCGTCCTCGTCGTCTTCGTCGTCATGGCGCTGGCGGCGTATTTCCTCTTCGACGCGGACAAGTGGCTGACGCTGGAGACGGTGAAGGCGCAGCAGGCGTGGCTGGAGCGGCTGATCGACGAGCGGCCGCTGCTGATGATCGGCATCTTCTTCGCGATCTATGTCGGCCTCACCGCCTGCTCGATCCCCGGCGCCGTCGTCGCCTCGGCGGCGGCGGGCGCATTGTTCGGCCTCTGGACCGGCGCCCTCATCGTCTCCTTCGGCGCCACGATCGGCGCCACCCTCGCCTTCCTCGCCTCGCGCTACCTGTTCCGCGACCTCGTCAAGGCGCGCTACGGCCGCCAGCTCGAGGCGGTCGACCGCGGGATCGAGCGGGACGGCGTGTTCTATCTCCTCACCCTCCGCCTCAATCCGGCGATCCCATATTTCCTGATCAACCTCGCCATGGGCCTCACCCGGATGCGGGCGCTGAGCTTCGCCTTGGTCAGCCAGATCGGCATGCTCCCGGCGACCTTCATCTACGTGAATGCGGGCACCCAGATCGCCCGCATCGACAGCGTCCGCGACATCGCTTCGCCGGGCCTGATCGGCTCGCTGATCCTGCTCAGCCTGTTCCCGCTCGCCGCCAAGTTCCTCGTCGACCGGCTGCGGAGGCGCCGCGCCTACAAGGGCTGGAAGCGGCCGAAGCGCTTCGATCGGAACCTGATCGTGATCGGCGGCGGCGCCGGCGGCCTCGTCACCGCCTACATCGCCGCCGCCGTGCGGGCGAAGGTGACGCTGGTCGAGGCGCGCAAGATGGGCGGGGACTGCCTCAACACCGGCTGCGTCCCTTCCAAGACGCTGATCTCCGCCGCCCGCAGCGCCCGCGCCGCCGGCGGCGCGCCGCCCTTTGCCGAGGTGATGGAGCGGGTCCACGCCGCGATCGCCGCCATCGCTCCCAACGACAGCTCGGAGCGCTACCGGGAGCTCGGCGTCGACGTCCGCCAGGGCCATGCGACGCTCGTCGACCCCTGGACGGTCGAGATCGACGGCGGCGAGCGGCTCACCGCCCGCTCGATCGTCATCGCCGCCGGCGGCGAGCCGGCCGTGCCCGACATCCCCGGCCTTGCGACGAGCGGCTATCTCACCAGCGACACGCTCTGGGACGCGCTGCGAGGACGCGAGCGGGGGCCGGAGCGCCTCGCCATCCTCGGCGGCGGGCCGATCGGCACCGAGCTGGCACAGGCCTTCGCCCGCCTCGGCAGCCGCGTCGTCCAGATCGACCAGGGCCCGCGCATACTCTCGAAGGAGGACGAGGAGGTGTCCGCGCTCGTCGCCGAGGTCCTTCGCGGTGAGGGCGTCGACCTGCGGAGCGGCCGCGAGGCGGTGCGCGTCGAAGACAAGGCGCTGATCGTCCGCGGAGAGACGGGCGATGAGGAAACGATCGAATTCGACGAGCTGATCGTCGCCGTCGGCCGCAAGGCGCGGCTCTCGGGCTACGGCCTCGAAGCGCTCGGCATCGAGACCGGTCGCACCGTCACGACCAACGAGTTCCTCGAGACGCGTTTCCCGAACATCTACGCCGTCGGCGACGTCGCCGGCCCCTTTCAGTTCACCCATTTCGCCGCCCACCAGGCGTGGTTCGCGGCGGTCAATGCTTTGTTCGGCGGCTTCCGCCGCTTCCGCGCCGATCATCGCGTGCTGCCCTGGGTCACCTTCACCGATCCCGAGGTCGCCCATGTCGGCCACAACGAGCGCTCGGCGCGGGAGGCGGGGATCGCCTACGAGGTCGTCCGCTACGACCTTGCCCATCTCGACCGCGCCGTCTGCGAGGGCGAGACCCGCGGCTTCGTCAAGATCCTCGTTGCGCCAGGCAAGGACCGCATCCTCGGCGCCACCATCGTCGCCGCCTCGGCCGGCGAGACGCTCGCCGAGCTCGTCCTCGCGATGAAGCACAATATCGGCCTCGGGAAGATCCTCGGCACCATCCATGCCTATCCGACGATGGGCGAGGCCAACAAATATGCCGCCGGCGAATGGCGCAAGGCGCACCGCCCGGAGCGCCTGCTCCGCCTCGCCGAGCGCTACCACGCCTGGCGCAGGGGATGACCCGCATCGTCGTCTTTGCCAAGGAGCCGCTGCCGGGCCGCGTCAAGACCCGCCTCATCCCGGCGCTCGGAGCCGAAGGCGCCGCCCGCCTCGCCGCCGACATGCTCGCGCGAACACTCGAGGAAGCCGCAGCGAGCGGACTCCCCGTCGAGCTCTGCGGGGAGCCGGACGCGGCGCTGTGGCACGACGGCCCGATCCGCCGCACCGCCCAGGGCGGAGGCGACCTCGGCGAGCGGCTCTCCCGGGCGGCGCAGCGGGTGCTCGCCGAGGAGCCGGCGCTGCTGATCGGCGCCGACTGCCCCGACCTCGACCGCCGCCGCCTCGCCGCCGCCGCCGCGGCGCTCGAGACGCACGACGCGGCCCTCCATCCGGCGGAAGACGGCGGCTACGTCCTTCTCGGCCTCCGCCGCTTCGACCGCTCGCTCTTTGCAGGAATCGCCTGGAGCACAGCCTCCGTCTGCGCCGAGACGCTGCGCCGGATCGAGGCGCTCGGCTGGTCCGCCGATGTCCGCGAGACGCTGCGCGACGTGGACGAGCCCGCCGACCTCCACCTCGTCATGCCGGGCTCGACCCGGCATCCATGAACCGAAGCGTTTCCGGTCCATTCTCCACGTCCGTGT
>DASWMB010000021.1:0-18820 GCA_036399955.1 Allosphingosinicella sp.
CGTCCGGGCTCATTCCTGAGAACACCAACCCACCCTTCTCGAGTGCGTCCTTATAGTGGGCGTTGACTTCGTAGCGGTGGCGGTGGCGTTCGGAGATGCGTCCCTCGCCGTAGATGGTGTGGACGACGCTGTTGCCGCTCAGGACCGCGTCATAGGCGCCCAGGCGCATCGTGCCGCCCATGTCTCCGTTCGCCTCGCGGCGCTGGCGGAGGCCTTCGGCGCTCATCCATTCGGTGATGAGGCCGACGACGGGCTCGGACTGGTCGCCGAACTCGGTCGAGCCGGCGCCCGCGATGCCGGCCGTGTTCCGCGCGCCCTCGATGCAGGCCATCTGCATGCCCAGGCAGATGCCGAAGAAGGGGACGCCGCGCTCCCTTGCGAACTGGACGCTGGCGATCTTGCCCTCCGAGCCGCGCTCGCCGAAGCCGCCGGGGACGAGGATGGCGTGCAAGGGCTCGAGCTCGGAGGGGATGTCCGCCTCGGGATGCTCGAACAGCTCCGCGTCGAGCCAGCGTATGTTGACCTTGACCCGGTTGGCGAGGCCGCCGTGGACGAGCGCCTCGGTCAGCGACTTGTAGGCGTCCTGGAGGCCGACATATTTGCCGACGACTCCGATCGTCACCTCGCCGTCCGTGTTCCACAGGCGGTCGAGGACGTCGTCCCAGCGGTCGAGCAGCGGCTCGGGCGCGTCCTCGATTCCGAAGGCGCGCAGGACTTCGGCGTCGAGGCCCTCGCGATGATATTGGAGCGGGACGGAGTAGATGCTCTTGGCGTCGAGCGCCGGGATGACCGCTTCCTGGCGGACGTTGCAGAACAAGGCGATCTTCCTGCGCTCGGGGTCGGGGAGCGGGCGGTCGACCCGGCAGAGGAGGAGGTCGGGCTGGATGCCGAGCGAGGTCAAGTCGCGGACGCTGTGCTGGGTCGGCTTGGTCTTCAGCTCGCCCGCGGCGGCGATATAGGGGACGAGCGTGGTGTGGATGAAGACGGTGCGCTTCCGCCCCTGCTCGTCGAAGGCGAGGTCGTTCCTCAGCTGGCGGATGGCTTCGATGAAGGGGAGCGATTCGATATCGCCGACGGTGCCGCCGATCTCGCAGATGACGAAATCGAGCCCGTCCAGCTCGCGCTGGGCGAAGGCCTTGATCTCGTTGGTGACGTGCGGGATCACCTGGACGGTCGCGCCGAGATAGTCGCCGCGCCGCTCCTTGGCGATGATGTCGCGGTAGATCCGGCCCGAGGTGACGTTGTCGGACTGGCGGGCGGGGACGCCGGTGAAGCGCTCGTAATGGCCCAAGTCGAGGTCGGTCTCGGCGCCGTCGTCGGTGACGTAGACCTCGCCGTGCTGGTAGGGCGACATCGTCCCGGGATCGACGTTGAGATAGGGATCGAACTTGCGGATGCGGACGGCATAGCCGCGCGCCTGGAGGAGGGCGGCGAGCGAGGCCGCCATCAAGCCCTTGCCGAGGCTGGAGACCACGCCGCCGGTGATGAAGATGAACCGCGCCATGGGAATCGAGGCTTAGTGGGCGCCGTGGCCCGAGGGCAAGCGACTTCGGGCGCCTTTCCGACGAAAGGGGCACTTTCGTCGGGGATAAGTGGCGCGCGGCTTATTGCGCGAGAGGGACGCCCTGCGTGTTGCCCTGCGGCGGCTGCTGCACCGGCGCCGGCGCGGCGGCGCCGGGCGCGGCGGCCGGCGGGGCCGCGGCACCGGGCGCGGCACCGGGAGCGCCGCCCGGGATCGCCGGCGCGGCGCCGGGGACGGGCTGGGTCGGGCCCTGCTGGGGGACCTGCTGGCGGATCAGCGAGGGATCGATCCGGCGCGGCCCGCCGGCATTGGCGGCGAGCGCGGCAAGGACGATCGAGAGGGCGACGAAGATCGTGGCGAGGATCGCGGTGGCCCGCGTGAGGAAGTCGGCGGCGCCGCGCGCGGTCATGAGGCCGGACGGGCTGCCGCCGGTGAGGCCGCCGCCTTCGGAGCGCTGCATCAGGATCACGGCGACCATGGCGAGGGCGACGAGCGTCTGGATGACGAGGAGGAAGGTGAACAGGCCCATGATCGATGCTTTCGGGAAATAAGGTTCGGCCGCGACTTAGGGGATGGGGCGCCCGCGTTCAACTGCGCGAAGCGGCCTCGATGATGGGCACGAAGTCGCGCGCGGTGAGGCTCGCGCCGCCGACGAGGGCGCCGTCGACGTCGTCGACGCCGAGCAGCTCGGCGGCATTGTCGGGCTTGACCGAGCCGCCGTAGAGGATGCGGACGCGTCCGCCGCGATCGCCGAGGCGGCGGACGAGCGCGTTGCGGATGACGTTGTGCATCAAGGCCACGTCCACCGGCGTCGCGACGTTGCCGGTGCCGATCGCCCAGATCGGCTCGTAGGCGACGACGAGTTCGCCCTCCCCCGCCTCCTCCGGCACCGAGCCGGCAAGCTGGTCGGTGACCACCTGGACATGCTCGCCGGCGAGCCGCTGCGCCTCGCTCTCGCCGACGCAGACGATGGTGAGGAGGCCGGCGGCGAGCGCGGCCTCGGCCTTGGCGCGGACCAGCGCGTCCGTCTCGCCCTGGTCGGCGCGGCGCTCGGAATGGCCGACGATGACGAGCTTCGCGCCCGCTTCGACGATCATCGGCACCGAGACGCAGCCGGTATGGGCGCCGCTGGGCCGGTGATGGCAGTCCTGCGCGCCGATCGAGAGGCCGCTCGCCCGGGTCACCGCCGACGAGATCAGGGTGAAGGGCGGGCAGATCGCGACCTCGGCGCCGGCGGCGGCGCGGGCGGCCCCGGAGATCGGCGCCAGCTCCGCCAGGGCGGCGAGGCTGCCGTTCATCTTCCAGTTGCCGACGATCAGCTTGCGGCGGACGTGCACGTATCGAAACCTTCTGCCGGGGAGAGGGAGCGGCGCGCCTAGCAGGCGCGGCGGCGCGCGCCAAGACGGCGCCGGGACGGCGTCCTCCGCCGGCGGAGATCGCCGGTTGCGGGGGCGGCGCCGCCTTTCTATGGTCCGCCGCCGGGCGGGGCCCGGTCCCCTCCCCCTCTCCTCTTCGTGAAGCGAGTTCATCGATGGCCCGTAAGTTTCGCAGCAAGCTCGCCTCCTGGGTGATGCTCGCCTTCCTCGGGCTGGCGATCGCGGCGATGGTGATCACCGGCTTTGGCACCGGCGGCGTCGGCGGGCTTCCGGGCGGCGGCGAGGCGCAGAGCGAGACGCTGGCCGAGGTCGAGGGCGAGGAGATCCAGGCGGCCGAGCTCGAGCAGCTGATCCGCCGGCAGCTCGAACAGGCGCGCCAGCAGAATCCCGAGCTCGACATGGGCCGGTTCCTGGCCGCCGGAGCCTTTGACGGGCTCCTCAACCAGATCGTCGTGGCGCGCGCGATCTGGGCGTTCGGCCAGGCGAACGGCCTCACCGTCTCCGACCGGATGATCGACCGGGTCATCGCCAACATCCCCGAGTTCCGCAACTTCGCCGGCCAGTTCGACGAGGCGACCTTCCGCGGCGCGCTCCAGCAGCAGAATCTGAGCGAGGCGCAGCTGCGCCGCGAGATCGCGACCTTCCTGATGCAGCGCCAGGTCCAGCTGCCGATCGGCCTCGGCGCGCGGGTGCCGGATTCGGTCGCCGTCCAATATGCCTCGATGATGCTGGAGCGCCGGCGGGGCTCGATCGGCGTGGTGCCGACCGACGCGATGGCGCAGGGAATCGCGCCGACGCCGCAGGAGATCGCGGCTTACTACCAGCAGAACCGCGCGCGCTACACGATCCCGGAACGGCGCGTCCTGCGTTACGCCCTGATCGGGCGCGACCAGGTCGCCGCGGCAGCGCAGCCGACCGACGCCGAGATCCAGGCCTATTATCGCGATAACGCCGCCCGCTATGCCGGCCAGGAGACCCGCACGCTGCAGCAGGTCGTGCTCCAGGACGAGGCTGCGGCGCGGACCTTCGTGCAGCGCGCCGGCGGCGGCGCCAATTTCGCTGCCGCCGCCCAACAGGCGAATTTCGGCGCGTCCGACATCAATCTCGGCGCGCAGAGCCGGGAGCAGTTCACCAACCTCACCAACGCCCAGGTCGCCAACGCGGTCTTCTCGGCGGCGCAGGGCGCGCTGGTCGGCCCGGTCCGCTCCGAACTCGGCTGGCACGTGGTGCGGATCGAGAGCATCAACCGCGCCAACGCCCGCCCGCTCGAGACGGTGCGCACCGAGATCGCCACCGAGCTCGGCCGCCGCAAGCTCCAGGACGCGCTCGGCGACATCGCCGGTCGCCTCGAGGAAAAGGTCGAGGACGGCGCGAGCTTCGAGGAGATCGTCCGCGCCGAGCGCCTGACCATGGTCGAGACGCCGCCGATCACCGCGACCGGTCAGGCTCCGGGCGTTCAGTACCAGGCGCCGCCCGAGCTCCAGGCGCTGCTTCGCGGCGCGTTCAACATCGATCCGGAAAATCCCGAACCGGCGGTTGAGACGATCGCGCCCAACGAGCGCTACGCGTTCATCTCCGTCGCCCGGGTGGTGCCGGCGACGGTGCCTCCGCTCCAGCAGATCGCCGACCGGGTCCGCGCCGACGTCGTCCGGCAGCGCGGTTCCGAGCGCGCACGCGCACTCGCCGAGCGGATCGTGGCGCGGATCAACGCCGGCGTGCCGCTCGCCCGCGCCTTCGCGGAGGCGGGGGTGCGCCTGCCGGCGCCGCAGCCGGTCAACGTCCGCCGGGTCGACATCTCGCGGCGCGAACAGCAGGCGCCGCCGCCGCTCGTCATGCTGTTCTCGATCCCGCAGGGCCGCGCGCGCATCCTCCAGGCGCCGAACGGGGCCGGCTGGTTCGTCGTCCACCTCGAGCAGCGCACGCCCGGCCAGGCCAACTGTCCGCGCACGCCGGTGCCGGCGGGGCAGCAGCCGCCGGAAGGCTGCCAGCTGATCCAGATGGCCCGGGCGGAGTTCTCCGGGCAGGCGGGCACGGAATATACCGAGCAGCTCGCCCGCGCGATCCAGCAGGGCGTCGCCGTCGAGCGGAACGAGCAGGCGATCAGGAACATGCGCCAGCGGCTGCAGGCGACGACCGTCGCGCCCTGACGGGCCTTCCGGCGCGGCCCCCGACGCGACGATGCCGAGGATCCTCGTCCTCGACAATTACGACAGCTTCACCTGGAACCTCGTCCATTATCTGCGCGAGCTCGGCGCGGAGGTACGGGTGGAGCGGAGCGATGCGGTGTCGGCCGCCGAGGCGCTCGGATCGGGCGCGGCCGGCATCCTCATCTCGCCCGGGCCGGGGACGCCGGACCATGCCGGTGTCTCGCTCGAGCTGGTCGGCGCCTGCGCGCACGCGGAGCGGCCGCTGCTGGGCGTCTGCCTCGGGCAGCAGGCGATCGGGCAGTATTTCGGAGGGCGCGTCGAGCGGGCGGCGCGTCCGATGCACGGCAAGACCTGCGCGGTCGAACATGACGGGAGCGGCGTCTTCGCCGGCCTCCCCTCCCCGTTCGCCGCGACCCGCTATCATTCGCTCGCTTTGGCGCCGGCGAGCCTTCCGCGGTGCCTGGCGGTGAACGCCACCGCGGGCGACGCCACCGTCCAGGGGCTTCGCCACCGCACGCTGCCGATCCACGGCGTCCAGTTCCACCCCGAAAGCATCGCCAGCGAGCACGGCCACGCCTTGCTGGCGAACTTCCTCCGGCTCTGCCGCTAGCCGCTCAGCGCTGCGCCGGCGCCTGCGGCGCCTGATAGAGCTCGTGGCACGCGGCGCAGGTGGCGGCGGTGGCGCGGTGCTGCGCGGCGAAGGCCTCGCGGTCGCCGGAGCGGGCGACCTCGGCCAGCCGCTCGGCGGCGGCGGCAAGAGCGGCGGCCTTCGCCTCGAAGTCGGCGCGGTTGGCGAAGATCTCCGGCCGGGCCCGGGTCGGCGTCACCGCCCGCGCCGAATCGGGGAACATGGACGGGAGCGCGCGGGCCCAGCGGGCGACGCCGCGGGCGGCATAAGCCTGGCCGGCGACGTCCCGGCCCTGATCGATCGCCGCCTTCATATTGCCCATCGCGGCGCCAATCATGTGGAACGCCGCCTGGCGCGCGGCGACGATCTGCTCCGGCCCCGGCTGCGGTGGCAGCGATGCCGTGACTTCACGGTTGCCGACGGCGACGCAGCCGGCGAGCGCGAGTGCGGCGATGAGCTGGACGGCATTCTTCATGGCGGACGCTCCCCTTGCCTGCCCGTTGTGCCAAAGCGCGCGCGAGAGGGCAATTCCAGCGCCTTTACATCGGCGGCCGCGTCGCGGACGATGCGGCCATGACTGGCGAAAGGAAGCGAAGGCCGGCGAGCCTCGACGACGTCCTGCTGCTGATCGGACGGCGCCTGCTGCTGCCGCTCGCGCTGTCGGTGGCGACCATAGCGGCCGCCGTTTTCCTGTTGCTCGGCGGGCTCTCCCCGGCGGAATTCGCCGTCTTCCGTTTCGGCCTCGTCCTGGCACCGCTGGCGGGCGCGATCGCCGCCGGGCTGGTCTTCATCGGCCTTCCGGCGGGCTATATCGTCGCGAGGTTCGGCCTGGGCTTCGGCCGAAGCCTGGCGGTCCTCGCCCTCGTCGGCTTCGCCGCCCTGTTCCTGCCATTGACCGGCCTCACCGCCGCGTTTTCAGGCGGGGTCCGCGATCTTGCAGCCGGCCTGGTCGGCGGCGTCTTCGGGGCTCTGGTGAGCGCGATCTGGACGGTGGTGAACAGAGATTTGTTCCGGCCGCGCGAGGGGGCTTGACATGTTCCGGGCGGGTTCCTAGGTGTTCCTCGTACGTTCCTAAGGGGGCCCTGAACATGCTGACGCGCAAGCAACATGAGCTTCTCACCTACATCAACGCCCGCCTCGGCGAGAACGGCGTTTCCCCCTCGTTCGAGGAGATGAAGGACGCGCTCGACCTCAAGTCGAAGAGCGGCGTCCATCGCCTGATCTCGGCGCTTGAGGAGCGCGGCTTCATCAGGCGGCTGCCGAACCGGGCCCGGGCGCTCGAGGTGACGAAGATGCCCGACGTCAGGGCCGGCACCGCATCGGCGCCGCAGCGCGGGGCGGGCACGCCGATCGCCGCCAACGACGTGATCGAGCTGCCGCTCCACGGCCGCATCGCCGCCGGCACGCCGATCGAGGCGCTGCAGGGCACGGAGACGCTGCCCGTCCCGGCCGCCTTGCTCGGACCCGGCGAACATTATGCGCTGCAGGTCGCCGGCGATTCGATGGTCGAGGAAGGCATTCTCGACGGCGACTATGCGCTGATCCGCAAGACCGATGCCGCCCGCGACGGCGAGATCGTCGTCGCGTTGGTCGACAATGAGGAGGCGACGCTCAAGACCTTCCGCCGCGAAGGCTCGATGATCCGCCTCGACCCGGCCAACCGCCGCTACGATCCGCAGCGCTACCGGCCCGAACAGGTCCAGGTGCAGGGCAAGCTCGCCGGGCTGCTGCGGCGCTACTGAGCGGCAATGCGCTTGACGGCGTTCGGCGGATCGATCGGCGGCGGCGGGACGCGCAAGTGTGACCTTGGTGTGACCTTCCGCCCCTGAGAGGGCGGTACCGCGGGTGAGGATTAAGATGGCGCGGCTCAATTATGTCGAACTGCCGGTGCAGGACACCGGGGCGGCGAAGGCCTTCTACGAAGCGGCCTTCGGGTGGAGCATGACCGGGTTCGGGCCCACCTATGCGGCCACGACCACCGGCGACACCGACGTCGGCCTCCAGGGCGACCCGAGCGAAGCGACCGGTGCGCCGCTGCCGGTGATCGAGGTGGACGATCTCGAGCAGGCGCTCGCAGCGGTCGAGCGCGCGGGCGGACGCATAGCGCGGCCGATCTTCGCCTTTCCCGGCGGCCGGCGTTTCCACTTCCTCGATCCGAGCGGCAACGAGCTCGCCGCCGTCAAGGGCGACCAGGGCTAGGCGAGCGAATCGATCCAGCCGCTGAGCTCGGCGAGGGTGGGGAGCTCGCGGTAGCGCGGGTGCGCAGTCGGCGCCTCCGCGTCCTCGTGGGACCAGGTGCCCTCGAACGGGATGTAGGCGGCGAAGGCGCCGGCTTCGAGCGCCGGCAGCACGTCCGACCGCATCGAATTGCCGGCCATCACCGCCTCGGGCGGAGCGGCGCCGTAGCGTTCGAAGATGCGGGCATAGGTCTCGGGCTTCTTGTCGCTGACGATCTCGACGCCGCTGAACCAGGCGCCGAAGCCGGAGGCGGCGAGCTTCGCTTCCTGGTGGTGGAGGTCGCCCTTGGTGACGAGGACCAGCGGCGCCCTCGCCGCGAGCGCCGGAAGCGCGTCGGTCACGCCCGGCAGCGGCTCGATCGGGTGGGCGAGCATCTCGCGGCCCAGCGCCAGGATCTCCCGCACCGTGGCCGGGGCGAGTGCGTCTCCCGCGAGCCCGGCCGCCGTCTCCAGCATCGAGAGGATGAAGCCCTTGGCGCCATAGCCGTAGGCGCCGAGGTTGCGGTGCTCGGTCTCGTCGAGGAGGCGCTGGACCTCGCCCGCCGGCGCGAACGCCGCGACCAGGTCCGCGAAGGCGGCGAAGCTGCGGTCGAACCAGAGCTGGTTGTGCCAGAGCGTGTCGTCGGCATCGAGGCAGATGAGGGCGATGGGCATCGCCCCCGCCTATCAGCGGACCGCGCCTCGCTGCAACGGACACGAAGCAGGCGGCGGACCGCGACGTTCACCGGCAGTTCATTGCGGTGGCGTTTCTTTTCCGCCCTCTGGAGGAGGCACAATGGACATCAAACGCACGCTCAGCCGCCGCTCCTTCCTCGGCCGCGTCGCGGGCGGCGTCGCCCTCGGCGGCGGCGCCCTCGGCTCGCTCTCCGCCTGCGCCACGATCGGCCCCACCGACGCCGACAGAGGCCCCTGGGCCGACCCGCCCGGCGGCGGCTACGGCCGCGGCGGCGGCCATGGCGTATCCGACGGCGACAGCGGGCGCTATGCCGATCCCGCCGGCCGCGGGCGCGGCGGCTATGGCGGCGCCGTCACCGACAACGACACCGGCCGCTATGCCGACCCGCCCGGCCGCGGCCGCAGCGGGAGCGGCGGCGGCGTCACCGACGGCGACACCGGCCGCTATGCCGACCCGATCGGCGAGGGCCGCGGCGGCCGCGGCGGCATCACCGATTCGGACAGCGGCCGTTATTCCGACCCGCCCGGCGGAGGACGCGGCGGGCGGCGGCGGCGCGGAGGGCGCGGCCGCAGCGGCATCACCGACGGCGACAGCGGCCGCTATGCCGATCCCGCCGGAGACGGGCGCGGCTAGTTCGCTGCGCCGCGCCAGGGATGTTCGCCGGTCCCGGCGGCGACGGTCTCGACACGGGGCGGGGAGCCGAAGCGGATCGCGAGGCCGCCGGTGCGCGCGAGGAACAGGCGATCGGCCTTGAGCCAGCGCGGAACGCAGCTTCGCGGCAGGCGGCGGTCGGAGACGACGATGTCGGCCTCGGCGCAGGCGCGGGCGAAGGCGGGTACTTCGACATAGCGGCTGGAGCGGGTGGCGAGCAGGCGCCAGCGGCGGCCGGCGCGGACGATGTCGACGGCGCACAGATCCTCGCTGCAGGAGGCCTCCCGAAGCTGCTCGATCTCGTAGAACTCCGCCTCCTCGCCGCTGTTCTCCGACAGGAGCGAGCGCACATAGTCGCCGGCGCGGCCGCGCAGGATCGCGAGCTCGCCGGCCGCGGTGCGCAGCGCGAGGTGGCGCCCGTCGCCGGTGACGAGCAGGTCCGGCGCCGGCGTCGCGAGGGTCCAGAGGGCGCCGAGTGCGACCGGGACGAGCCCCCAGCGGCGAAGGCGCGTCCGCCAGAGGCAGATCCAGAGGCCGCCGGCGACGATCAGCGCGAAGGCGGGGCCTGGCATCGTCGGCAGCATGGCCACGGCGCCGGGCGCGCCGGCCGCGGCATGGGCGAGGCCGAGCAGGAGCGAGAGGGCTTGGCCGGCGAGCCACCAGAAGGGCGCGCCGAGGCCGGCGAGGTCGAACAGCAGCGCCAGCGCCTCGAGCGGCATGATCACGAAGGTGGTGAGCGGGATGGCGACGATGTTCGCGAGCGCGCCGTAGAGGCCGGCGCGGTGGAAGTGGAACAGCGCGATCGGGGTGAGCGCGACCTCGACGGCGAGGCCGGTGAGGACGAGCGCGAGGAGGAGGCGGCCCGCCTTGGCGTGGACCGGCTCGTCGCGGCGGGCGAGCAGCGCCTGGATCCGCGGATGCTCGTGGAGCGCGACGATGGCCATGATCGCGGCGAAGCTCAGCTGGAAGCTGGGCCCGACCATCGTTTCCGGCCAGAGCAGCAGGACGACGAGCGCGCCGACCGCGAGCAGGCGCAGGGTCAGCGCCTCGCGTCCGATCGCGACCCCGGCGAGGACGAGGAGCGCGGCGATGCAGGCGCGGACCGTCGGCACCTCGGCGCCGGTGAGGAGCGTGTAGGCGATCCCGGCAAGCGCGCCGGCTCCGGCGGCGACGAGGACCAGCCGGAAGCGCAGCGCCAGCATCGGGCTCAGTGCGAGCAGCTTCAGCGTCAACAGCATGACCGCGCCGACCACCGCGGTGAGGTGGAGCCCGCTCACCGAGAGGAGATGGGCAAGGCCCGAGCGCCGCATCGCTTCGGCGTCTTCTTCCGGAATGCCGCCCTGGTCTCCGGTCGCGAGCGCGGCGGCGATGCCCCCTTCCCCGCCGCCGAGCCGGCCGCGGATATGCTCGGCGAGGTCCTGCCGCCAGATCGAGAGGCGCGCCGACCAGCTCTGCGCGCCCGGCGGAGCGGTGACGGCGACGTCGAGGGCGCGGCCGGTGGCGCCGATGCGCTGGAACCAGGCGGCGCGGGCGAAATCGTAGGCGCCGGGCACGGCCGCCGGCGCCGGCGGCATCAGCCAGGCGCGCAGGGCCACGCGGGCGCCCGGCTGGAGAGCGTCCGTGGCGTCTTCCTGGTCGACATTGACGCGGACGCGCGGGGGGAGCCCGCCGGGGCCGCTCGCGGCGACGACGAGGCGGACGGCCTCGCGCGCCGGCAGGCGCTGGACGCTCTCGATCGTGCCGGCGAAGGTCGCGAGCTGGGCCCGATCGAGCCGCGGCGCCGCTGCGCGCTCGGCCTTCCACCAGATGTTGAGGCAGCCGAGCGCCGCGGCGAGGCTGAAGATCGCGAGCGCTCGAGCCCAGCGGGAGCCGGGCGCGCCGGCGAGAAGAGCGAGCACGGCGGCGAAGGCGGCGAGCAGGAAGGCGATCCAGCTCTCCCGGCCGGGCAGCCAGAACCAGGCGGCGGTGCCGACGATCAGCCCGACCGGCAGCCAGAGCGGCAGCTGGTCCCGTTCCCGGTCCGCGAGCGCCTCGAGCCGCCGCGACATCGCGCCGAGCCGCGCGCGGGCCGCGGCGAAGGCCCGCGGCGGAGCCGGCGCGGCTGGACGATCTGAAGCGCCGGTCGCCATGGCAGCCACCCTCCGAAAATGGCCGCGCGGGCGCAAGGAAAGGTCCAGAGCGGCGCGACCGGGAGCCGCCGAACGGGCGCGGACGTTGAGCCGCCATGCTGCTCTCGACGATGATCCTGATTGCCGGCGCCGCCGCGCTCGTCGCCTTCCTCGTCGCCCAGTTCCTCTGGACCGACGCGCCCGAGGCGGCCTTCCGCCGCCGGCGCAGGCGCCTGCTCGGCGCCGCCGCCCTGCTCTTCCCGCTGCTCGCCTTCGCTCATCACGAGGCGCGCCGGATCGAGGCGCCGCCGCCCGAGCCGGAGCTGATCACGATTTGGCCCGACGAGCCGGTGGGGACGGATCCGCTGCCCCCGCCGCCTCCGCCGCCCGTCAACCGCCAGGAGGATTGCCCGCCGGGAACGACGCTGTCGGGCGGTCTGTGCCGCTCCGACATTCCGGTCGAGGAATGAGGCGGGCGCCCCGCCCCCTTCCGCCGGGCCGAGGCGCTATGCTAGGGCCGCGGCGATCCCCGGCCCCGCGGCCCCATCCACGGAGTAGATGCGCGTGAGCGCGAGCCCAGAGCCCCTGCGCGTCGTCACCCGTTTCGCGCCCTCGCCCACCGGTTTCCTCCATATCGGCGGGGCGCGCACGGCTTTGTTCAACTGGCTCTACGCGCGCCGCCACGGCGGCCGCTTCCTGCTGCGGATCGAGGACACGGACCGCGCGCGCTCGACCCAGCCGGCGATCGAGGCGATCCTCGAGGGGATGCGGTGGCTCGGCCTCGACTGGGACGGCCACGAATATTACCAGTCGCAGTTCGCCAACCGGCACGCCGAGGTCGCCCACGAGCTGCTGCTTCGCGGCCATGCCTATCGCTGCTGGATGACCCAGGAGGAGCTCGCCGAGCAGCGCGCCCGCGCCCAGGCCGAGCGGCGGCCGTTCCGGATCGACAGCGCCTGGCGCGACTGCTCGCCGGACACGCCCGATCCGGACTCCCCCTCCGTCATCCGCCTCAAGGCTCCGCGGGAGGGCGAGACGGTGATCGAGGACCGCGTCCAGGGCCGGGTGACGGTGCAGAATGCCGAGCTCGACGATTTCGTCCTGCTCCGCTCCGACGGGACGCCGACCTATATGCTCGCCGTCGTGGTCGACGATCACGACATGGGCGTCACCCACGTCATCCGCGGCGACGACCATCTCAACAACGCCTTCCGCCAGCTCGCGATCGTCAGGGCAATGGGCTGGCCGGAGCCGGTCTATGCGCACGTTCCGCTGATCCACGGCCAGGACGGCGCCAAGATGTCCAAGCGCCATGGCGCGACCGGGGTCATGGACTATCACGAGCTCGGCTTCCTGCCCGAGGCGGTCGCCAACTACCTGCTCCGCCTCGGCTGGGGACATGGCGACGAGGAGACGATCTCCCGCGAGGACGCGGTGCGCTGGTTCGACCTCGAGGGGGTCGGCCGCTCCCCGTCCCGCTTCGACGTCAAGAAGCTCGAGAACCTCAACGGCCACTATATCCGCGAGGCCTCGGACGGCCGGCTCGCCGGGCTGGTGGCGCCGCGGATCGACGCGCTGATCGGCCGGGGCCTCGAAGCGCATGAGATCGCGCTGCTCGCCGCGGCCATGCCGGAGCTCAAGCCGCGGGCGAAGACGCTGAACGAGCTCGCCGAGGGCGCCGCCTTCCTGTTCAAGGCGCGGCCGCTGGACATGGACGAGAAGGCCGCAGCGCTGCTACACGACGGCGCGGCGGACCTGCTCGCCCTCGTCCACCGGCAGCTCCTCGCGCTGCCGGAATGGAGCCAGGAGGCGACAGAGCGGGCAGTCAGAGAGGTTGCCGAGGCCGGAGGCGTGAAGCTGGGCCAGGTGGCGCAGCCCTTGCGGGCGGCGCTGACCGGCCGGGCGACGTCGCCGGGCATATTCGATGTGCTGGTGCTGCTGGGCCGCGAGGAAAGCCTTTCGCGGATCGCGGACCGGATGAAGGAGCGCTAAGATGGCGGACAAGGCCACACTCAACCTCGGCGGCAAGGATTACAGCTACGACGTGCTGTCGGGCAATTGCGGCCCGGACGTCGTCGATATCCGCAAGCTCTACGGGCAGGCGGACGTCTTCACCTACGATCCGGGCTTCACCTCGACCGCCTCCTGCCAGTCCGCGATCACCTATATCGACGGCGACCAGGGCATCCTCCTCCATCGCGGCTATCCGATCGACCAGCTCGCCGAGCATTCGACCTTCATGGAAGTCGCCTATCTGCTGCTGAACGGCGAGCTACCGAAGCAGGACGAGCTGGAGCGCTTCACCTACACCATCTCGCGCCACACCATGCTGCACGAGCAGCTCGCCACCTTCTATCGCGGTTTCCGGCGCGACGCGCATCCGATGGCGATCATGTGCGGCGTGGTCGGTGCTCTCAGCGCCTTCTACCACGATTCGACCGACATCACCGATCCCAAGCAGCGCATGATCGCCTCGCACCGGCTCATCGCGAAGATGCCGACGATCGCGGCGATGGCGTACAAATATTCGGTCGGCCAGCCCTTCATGTACCCGCAGAACAACCTCACCTATACCGGCAACTTCCTGCGCATGACCTTCGGAGTCCCGGCCGAGCCCTACGAGGTCAACCCGGTGATCGAGCGGGCGATGCGGCGCATCTTCATCCTCCACGCCGACCATGAGCAGAACGCCTCCACCTCGACGGTGCGGCTCGCCGGCTCCTCGGGCGCCAATCCCTTCGCCTGCATCGCGGCGGGCATCGCCTGTCTCTGGGGGCCGGCCCATGGCGGCGCCAACGAGGCGGCGCTCAACATGCTGCGGGAGATCGGGCGGCCCGAGCGCATCCCCGAATATATCGCCCGCGCCAAGGACAAGGACGATCCCTTCCGGCTGATGGGCTTCGGCCACCGCGTCTACAAGAATTTCGACCCGCGGGCGAAGGTCATGAAGGCGACGGCGGCCGAGGTGCTCGACGAGCTCGGCATCTCGGATCCGGTGCTCGACACCGCCCGCGAGCTCGAGCGGATCGCGCTGTCGGACGATTATTTCATCGAGAAGAAGCTCTATCCGAACGTCGATTTCTATTCCGGCGTGATCCTGTCGGCGATCGGCTTCCCGACCTCGATGTTCACCGCCCTCTTCGCCCTCGCCCGGACCGTCGGCTGGGTCGCCCAGTGGAACGAGATGATCTCGGACCCCGACCAGAAGATCGGCCGGCCTCGCCAGCTCTATGTCGGCCCGACCCAGCGCGACTATGTGCCCGTCGGGGCACGCTGAGGCTCAGCCTTCCGGCTCGAACCAGCCGAGCCATTCGCCGACGATCCCGTTCAGCCGCTCCGTGGCGAGGACATAGTCGCGCTCGCGGCCGCGCGGCTCGACCGTGACCAGGCCGGCCTCGCGTAGGACGGCGAGGTGGCGGCTCGTCGTGGGCCAGGTGCAGCCGAAGCGCACGGCGATCTCGCCCGCGCTCATCCGCCCGCCGCGGAAGCGGAGCGTCAGCAGGATCTGCCGGCGCGACGGGTGAGCGAGCGCGGCGAAGACGCGGTCCGCTTCCTCGACGCGGCGCTTCGGGTCAGGCGCCGCCAAGGTCGAGCGGGCGGACGTGCGGGAACTCCATCGGCGGGCGGCCGCCGCGCGCTTCGGTGAGGCCGCCCATCGGCTCCCAGACCGCCATCACCTCCGGCATGCGATGGGCGAGGCCCGGCGAGTCGGCGCTTGCCCAGCTGAAGATCTCGATGAACGTGGTGCCGCTCTCGGCATGCGGGTCGTCGGGGTCCTCCTTCGCCTCGAAATGAACCGCCGGCGCCTCTGAGGCGAGGCCGGCGGCGCGCAGCGTCGGCCAGTGCTTCCTCAGCAGATCGAGGAAGGCGTCCCGCGCCCCTTCGCGGACGCGATAGGTGCAGATTACCGTATGCTCGTTCCACTGCATGATGCTTCTCCCCGTCGATGCACAACGATTAGCAGGATTGCTAAATGAGTCCAGCAGCGGGGAACAAGAGCCCTTCCCCCCGGTTGGCGCGGGAGGAACGAGGAACGGCGAGATGGCAGAGGACAGAGCGAAGATATCGACCGGCCCGAACGAGCGGGCGGTGAACGAGCCGATCGCGGGAACGGCGCCCGGCATCCCCGACGATGCGCGCGGGCCGGGCGAGGAACTGCCCGAGCCGCCGAGCGACAGGGATGTGGCGCGGGCGGCGAAGGCGATGGGCGCGCCGGTGGCCGACAAAGGCGGGAACGGCTGAGCGCCTCCCCAGCCGCCTTTCTGGTGCCCCCGGCCGGAATCGAACCGGCACTCCTTGCGGAACTCGATTTTGAGTCGAGCGCGTCTACCAATTCCGCCACAGGGGCACGACGGCTCCTCTAGGCGAGGCCCGGCGGCGCCGCAACCGCGTCTCTGGCATCGCGAGGCGCTTCACTTATGTGAGCTACAAAGCGGGCGGCGAGCGTTAGGCAGGCGGCCCCCCCCCCGGAGTTCGATAACCGATGAAACCGATGACCGAACAGCATTTGGCGATCCTGCGGCGCCACATGGTCGAGGTGATCGGCATCCATTTCGACCTCGCCAGCGGCGAGATCGGCAAGGACGAGCCGGAACGCACGCTCCAGAACGCACTGCTGCGCGTGCCGCGGCACCTGTTCGTGCCCGCGCAGCTCGCCATCGCGGCCTATCAGGACACACCGCTGCCGATCGGCTTCGACAAGACCGTCTCGCAGCCCTTCATCGGCGCTCTGATGCTCGACCTGCTCGACGTGGAGCCGGGGCAGAAGGTGCTCGAGGTCGGCACGGGCCTCGGATACCAGGCCGCCGTGCTCGGCGAATTGGGCGCGCGGCTGTGGACGGTGGAGATCGTCGAGGAGTTCGCCAGCGAGGCGGGGCTCAGGCTCTCGACATTGGGCTATGAAGGCATCTCGCTTCGGGTCGGCGACGGCTCCCGCGGCTGGCCCGAGCATGCGCCGTTCGAACGGATCCTGGTGACTGCCGCGGCCAAGGAACCGCCGGCCGCGCTCCTCGACCAACTCGCGCCGGGCGGGCGGATGGTGATCCCGCTCGGGGCGAGGGACGTCCAGCAATTGAGCGTCGTCGAGAAGAGGGCGGACGGGAGCACGGCGCGGCGCGAGGTGATACCCGTGCGCTTCACCCAGCTCGAGACCGCCGCCTGAGGCCGTGGCGCAGGAGAGCGCGGGAATATTGATGTACCGCCGCCGGGGGAGCGACGGCGCGCTCGAGGTCCTGCTCGTCCATTTCGGCGGCCCCTTCTGGCGCAACCGGGACGAGGGCGCCTGGGCGATCCCGAAGGGGCTGATCGCGCCCGGCGAGTCGCCGGAGGCGGCGGCGCGGCGCGAGTTCGAGGAGGAGCTCGGCACCGCTGCCGAAGGCACGCTTCTTTCGCTCGGCCGTATCCGCCAGAAAGGCGGCAAATGGGTCGAGGCCTTCGCGCTCGAAGGCGATCTCGACGCGGAAGCGATCGTCAGCAACCACTTCACCGTCGAATGGCCGCCGCGCAGCGGGCGCTTCGCCAGCTATCCCGAGGTGGACGCCGCCCGCTGGTTCGACCTTGGAGCGGCGCGGGCGAAGATGCTGTCGAGCCAGCTTCCGCTGCTCGACCGGCTCGTGGAGGCGCTGGCAAGTTGAAGGGCGGCGGGTCGCGAGACCGGCCGCCCTTCGAGAGAGAAGTTCCGGCTCAGGCGCGGCCGTTGCCGCGGCCCTGCGAGGCCCAGCGCACCGGCGCGTCGCCGGCGGCGGCGCGAACGAAGCAGCTGCCGCCGCGCGCCTGGATCGACGAGCAGACCCGGACCGCGTCGGCGCGGCTCGCGAAGCCGGCGACGGAGACGCGGGTCACCTCGCGGCCGTTGACAGTCACGCGGGCGGTCCGCGCCTCGGAGGCGGCGAAGCCGAAGCGGCGCGAGGCCTGCGACCAGGCGCGCTCGGCATTGGCGGCATTGGCGAAGGCGCCGAGCTGGACGACGAAGCGGCCGGCGCCGCTCGCGACCCGCGGGATGCGGGCGGAGACGGCGGCGGCGCGGGTGATCGGCGCCGGGCGGAAGACGGGGCGTGCGGTGCGCGCCACAGTCTCCGGCGAGCGGGTCAGCACCGGCGACGGCGCGGACAGGCTGCGCAAAGCGGCGGCGTAGCGGACCGGCGCCTCTTCGGCGGCTGGCGCCGGTGCCGGAGCGGCGACCGGCACGGAGAGGTCGACGCCGGCCACCCGGACCGGTTCGGAGGCCGGAGCAGAGGGCGCGGCGGGTGCGCCGGCAGGAGCCGGCCACCAGGAGGCGGACTGCACCGGCTGCTGGACGACCGGGGCCGGAGCAGCCGCCGCGACCGCGGCGACCTGCACGGGCGCTTGCTCGGTCACCACCGGCACTTCGGCATATTGGATCGGCTCCTCGACCGGCGCGGCTGCGACGGGCTCGGGCTGGGGCGCGGCCGCTGCGGCGAAGCGCACCGGCGCTGCCGCCGGCGCTTCCGCGGTGGGAGCTTCGTCCTCGGCCGGCGCCGCTTCGGCATAGGCCTCGGCAACGTCCGCCGGCAGCTGCAGGGCGAGGCGGACCGGGCGGCCCGGATCCTCGGCCGGCGTGACGCCCAAAAGGTTCGCAACCGCGCTCTGCTGCCCGGACGGCTGTGCGAGCGAAGCCCAATGCTGGAGGCGGCGGCCGAGCTCGGCGGGCGAGACGTCCTGCGCGGCGACGGCGCGCGCACGCTGCCAATCGCCGGAGAGCGCGTAAGCGAGGGCGAGGTTCTGCCGGGTGCGGCCGTTGGCGCCGGCGGCGCGGGCGGCGGGCTCGAGCAATTCGATCGCGCGCTGCGGCTGCCCGGCGAGCGCGAAAGCGAGGCCGACGTCGCTCGCCGGGCCGCTGTCGCGCATCTGCTCGAGCTGGACCAGGGCATCGCCGTTCCGGCCCTGCGCGATCTGGGTCAGCGCAATGCTGACCCCGGCGCGGACGTTGGCCGTGTCGAGCGACAGGACATCGTCATAGCTCGCTTCGGCGGACTGGAAGCGTCCGTTCCTGAGGTAGAGGTCGGCGAGCAGCATCCGGTAGCCGACATCCTGCGGCGACGCCTCGACGGCGCGCTCGGCGAGCGTGAGCGCGCGGGAGGCATTGCCCTGCTGCAGCGCCGAGCGGGCCTGCTCGGCGAGGCGCTCGGCCTGCTGGTGCGCGCGCTGCTCGGTCGAGGCCGAGGCCGATCCGACGATGCTGTCGGAATGGCAGCCGACCATCGCGGCGGCGATCACCAGCGTGGAGGCGGCGAACTTGGATGCGAACCGGTTCATGTCCTGAACTCCGTCTGTCAGCTTCGCGCCCGCATCTTGGCGGGCAGTTGATCGGCAAGGGCGTCGATCTCGGGGTAGGTCTTGAGGATCTCGTCCAGCGCGCCGGTGACGATCTGCTGGGCCGAGCGGCCGCTGACCGCGCAGGCGAGGCGGAGGCGGAAATGCCGCTCCGGATCGAGGCGAAGGGTGAAGGCGGCCTT